>DQNS01000150.1 GCA_015659035.1 Acidobacteriota bacterium
CCGCGGCGGCCAATGACGAGCGGTTGTTGCGGAGCACGCGCCAGCTGCTCTTCGAGAAGCAGCGCATCGCGGACCAGCGCCAGGCCGACCTGAGCGAGCTGCAGCGCGCGTTCGGCGAGTTTGATCGGACGCGGGCCGAGCCGGCGCGGCAGCAGCTGCTCGAAGTTCTGCGGCGGGTCTCGGCGCGGTAGCCGGCGTTAGGGTCCGTAAGGCAATAACAGTGTCATTCTGGCCGACGGCCAGAAATGTGAAGTTATTCTTGACCGGGCCCTTAGGACCCGGGCGGAAATACCTCTGCCATTCTGGTCGCCGATGCATCCCGCTGCGGGCGGCGTTGGGCTTTGACTCAGCGGGGTCACAAATGCCCCGATGTGCTCCCTCCTCGCGCCTTGCACTGGCCGGGCGCGGCATGAGTACGACGCCCAAAAATGGGAACTTATGCTTGACCGGACCCTGAAACACGGACTGGATTACAATATATGCATGATCATGCACCGGGGCTTTCACTACGGGCTGCCCGGATTTCTGTTGGTCGCGCTCGTCGTCGTCGGCTGCTCCGGGCCGTCCCTCGACATGCAGGAGTCGTTGCGGCTCACGCAGGTCTCGAGCGGCTGGTTCGACGCCGGACCCGACAGCCTGGGTCGCAACAAGCTCGTGCCGTCGGTGTCGTTCCGGCTCGAGAACAGCACCGACGACATCATCCGCCACGTCCAGCTCAACGCCGTGTTCCGACGGCAAGGCGAAGAAGAGGCATGGGGCGACGCCTACGTGCGCGCGTTTGGCACCGACGGGCTCGACGCGGGTCAGTCCACGCAGGTGTTTCGGCTCGAGTCGGGGCGAGGCTATACCGGTGAGCAGGTGTGGTCCGAGATGTTGGTGCATCGAGATTTCGTCGACGTAGAGATGGATCTGTTCGTCAAACACCGTGGGAACCAGTTGGTCCTGCTGGACTCGGTCTCTGTCGACCGCCAGCTGCTCATGCGGTAGCCGCCCGCGTGTCCGCCGTATTTCCAGCCGCTTCTTCCGGTTCCACACCTCCTCTGCCTGCGCTCGATCGGCGGCTCGGTCCGCTCGACGGCGCCGCCATCGTCGTCTCCAACGTCATCGGCAGCGGCATCTTCCTCGTGCCGGCGTTCGTCGCGCAGTTGGTGCCGCATCCCTGGGCGATGGTCGCGGTCTGGGTCGCCGGCGGCGCGCTGGCGTTCGCCGGGGCCATGGCCTACGCGGAGCTGGCCGCGTTGCGGCCCCGGGCCGGCGGCGAGTACGTGTATCTGCGCGAGGCGTTCGGCCCGCTCGCGGCGTTTCTCACCGGATGGACCTCGTTCGTCGCAGGGTTCGCGGGTGCCATCGCCGCCAGCGCGGTCGGGCTGGCCGGCTATCTCAGCCGGTTCCTGCCGATGGCCGGCGATACGACACCGCTCGTCACCCTGCCGCTCGGCGTGCTCGACCTCGTGGTGTCCCCACAGGCACTCGTGGCAATCGCGGTGATCGCCGCGCTGTCGGGAGTGCACATCCTCGGTGTCGGTCCCGGTCGGATCGTCCAGAACCTCCTGGCTGGGACGAAGGTCGCGTTGCTCGTCGCGTTCGTGGTGCTCGGGTTCGGGTTCGGCGACGGGCACCTCGCCCACTTCACCGCCGGTGGGGCCGTGACGCCCGGGCTCTGGGTACTGGCGCTCATCCCGGTGATGTTCAGCTACGCCGGATGGAACGCGGCCACGTACGTCGCCGAGGAGGTCCGGGACCCGGGCCGCAACGTGCCGCTGGCGCTCGGGTTGGGCACCGTCGCTGTGGTGGTGATCTTTCTGTTCCTGAACCTGCTCTACATCTATGCGCTGCCGGTGGCGGAGTTCGCCGCGGTGGACGCCCGGGTCGTGGACGCCGCGGCCGACCGGCTCTTTGGGCCCGTGGTCGCGAGCCCGGTCGCAGCCGCGTCAGTGGTGATGCTCGCCGCGAGCATCAGTGCCATGGTCATGGCTGGTCCGCGCGTCTACTTCGCGATGGCGCGCGATGGACAGTTTCCCGCGATGGCGGCGCGCGTCGACCCGAGATTCCGCACGCCGTCGGTCGCGATTGTGGCCCAGGGCGTCTGGGCCGCTCTGCTCGTGCTGTCCGGTCGCTTCGAGCAACTGGTCGAGTACACCGGATTCGCAGTGGTGCTGTTTGCCGGGGTCGCAGTAGCGTCGCTGTTCGTGTTGCGCCGCCGCCACCCCCACGAGCCCCGACCGTTCCGGGCGTGGGGGTATCCGGTCGCGCCGTTCGTCTTTGTCGTGGCCAGCCTGCTCATCGTCCTGAACGCGCTGTGGAGGAGTCCGGCCACTTCCGGCGCCGGCCTGTTGGTCATTGCCGCCGGCGTGCCGATCTACCTCCTCATGCGGCGCAGCAGGCTGGGCAGAGGCTAGCAGTCCGTGGTGAAAGTTCGGCGAAGCCCTCTGGCTTCTCCTGACTTCCGTCCGCTCATCCTAAGCAGAGCATAGAGGTGTTGTTGTCGAAGGACTGACTTCTGGTGCGTTCGCCCGATTGACACCGTTTTCGGCGATTGGATAGGCTCGGCGCATGATTCGAAGCACGACCGTGCTGTCGGTGCGTCACAACGGGCAGGCCGTCATGGCCGGCGACGGACAGGTCACCTTCGGTGACACCGTGGTGAAGCAAGGCGCCCGCAAGATCCGGCGGCTCTACAACGACAAGATCCTGGCAGGGTTCGCCGGCTCGGCTGCCGACTCGTTCGCGCTGTTCTCACGGTTCGAGTCCAAGCTGGAGCAGTATCGCGGCAACCTGGAGCGGTCGGCGGTCGAGCTGGCCAAGGACTGGCGAACCGACCGTCTCCTGCGTCGGCTCGAGGCGATGCTCATCGTCCTCGATGCCGACGCGACGTTCCTGCTGTCGGGGAACGGAGATCTGATCGAGCCGGATGACGGCATCATCGCCATCGGCTCGGGGGGAGCCTACGCGATGGCGGCCGCCAAGGCGCTGGCGCGCCACACCGAGCTCGCAGCCCGGGAGATCGCCGAGCACGCGATGGGAATCGCCGCGTCCATTTGCATTTACACGAATGCCAATGTCACGATCGAAGAGTTGTAGCAGCCTGTTGAGGCACTCGCAGCCTGCTGGGGTCCGGGATCCGGGCTCTGGGATCCCGGACCACAATCGGCGGCACCCAGCGAACGACGTACGGATGACCCCGGATTCCGAAACCAGAATCCCGTTCTCCGAGACACTGCACTAGCCATCACCGATGCCCATCTACCTTCCCGAGTCGACCGAGCTCATCGGGTCGACCCCGCCAGACGGGACAATCGAGCCGTTGCTCGACACCTTGACCCCCCGGCAGATCGTCGCCGAACTCGACAAGTACGTCATCTCGCAGGCGCAGGCGAAGCGCGCCGTCGCGGTGGCGCTGCGAAATCGGATGCGGCGTCAGAAGCTGCCGCCGGATCTGGCCGAGGAGGTGGCGCCAAAGAACATTCTGATGATCGGCCCCACCGGTGTCGGGAAGACCGAGATCGCCAGGCGGCTGGCGCGGCTGGCGCAGTCGCCGTTCATCAAGGTCGAGGCGTCGAAGTTCACCGAGGTCGGCTACGTGGGCCGCGACGTCGAGTCGATGGTGCGCGACCTCGTCGGGCTCGCGGTGGAGATGGTGCGCGAGGAGCGGCTGGTCGAGGTGCGTGTGAAGGCTCGCCGAGACGCCGAGGAGCGGCTGCTCGACCTGTTGTTGCCGCCCCTGCCGCCCTCGGTCCGCGACAACGACCCCGGTCCGGCGCGCGAGCAGCATCAGCGGACACGAGAACGGTTGCGCGCACAGCTGGCCGAAGGGCGTCTCGACGAACGCGAGGTCGAGGTCGATGTTCCGCAGAAAAGCTTTCCGTCGTTCGAGGTCATCTCGGGGTCCTCGATCGAGGAGATCGACATCAATATCAAGGACATGTTGCCCAACCTGTTCCAGGGGCGGTCGCGGAAGCGGCGCGTGAAAGTGCCGGAGGCGCTCGATCATCTGGTGCAGGAGGAAGAACAGAAGCTGGTCGACAGCGAGAGCGTGGGCACGGCGGCGGTGGAGCGGGTCGAGCAGGCGGGCATCATCTTCATCGACGAGATCGACAAGATTACCGGCCGCGAAGGCGGGCAGGGGCCGGACGTGAGCCGCGAGGGGGTGCAGCGGGACATCCTACCGATCGTCGAGGGGACGACGGTCAACACCAAGCACGGTACGGTCCGTACCGACCACATCCTGTTCATCGCGGCCGGCGCGTTCCACGTCGCCAGTCCGGCGGACCTGATCCCGGAGCTGCAGGGGCGCTTTCCGATCCGGGTCGAGCTCGACGCGCTCGAGACCGGCGACTTCGTGCGGATCCTCACCGAGCCGCGGGGCTCGCTCGTCAAGCAGTACATGGCGCTCCTGGCCACCGAGGGCATCACCCTGACCTTCAAGCCGGACGCGGTGGATCGTGTCGCCGAGTTTGCGACCCTGGTCAACGAGCGCTCCGAGAACATCGGCGCGCGTCGGTTGCACACCGTCATGGAGAAGCTGCTGGACGAGATCTCGTTCAATGCTCCGGAGCTCGACGAGAAAACGATCGTCATCGATGCGGCCTATGTCGACCGGATGCTGGCCGACATTGTCAACGACGAGGACCTCTCCCGTTACATCCTGTGACCCTGTTCGGGCTGCGAGTGTCCTGTCCGCGTGGTTCCCGCAATAATTCCCGGGCGGGGCATCCCGCCTGGGAATGTTGCGCGTATTTCTCGGACAGGACACTCGCCACGCTGCTCGTTCTACTGGTGGTGGCGCCACTCTGGGGCTGCGGCGCGAAAGGCCCGCCGCTAGCGCCGCTGGTGGTGGCGCCGGTGCCGGTGACCGATCTGGCGGTGCGCCGCCTCGGTGGCGAGGTCTATGTGGGCTTCACCCTCCCGACGCAGAATCGGGACGGCACGGAGCCGGCCGATCTCATCCGAGTGGACGTGTACGGCATGACGACGCAGCCGCGGGTGCGACCCGACCGGAGGCTCGACCTCGAGGAGTTCGAGGAAGCGGCCACCCTGATCGAGTCGATCGAGGTGCGACCCCGGGAGACGCCGCTCGCCGCGGACCCGGCGGGGGAGGCCCCCGTCGACCCACGGCCCGAGCAGGGCTTTCCGGTGGCCATCGCGGAGAGGCTGTCGGTGGCGATCCTGGTACCGGTGGACCCGTGGGAAGACGAGCGCGACGACGAAGAGGAGGATGACGACGAGACGCCGGAGAAGCCGGTGATCGTGCCGCTGACGACACCGCTCCTACCCGGGCCCCTGCAGCGCGAGTATGTGGTGGTGGGCGTGTCCAGCAAAGGGAATGAGGTGGAAGCTGCCACACGGATCGCCGTGCCGCTCGTGGACCCGCCCGTACCGCCGTCCGCGTTCGCCCTCACCTACACCGAGGAGGTGATCAACATCACGTGGGAGCTGCCGCCGGGGGTACGCGCCATGGTGCAGGCGCCGGCAACCTCGACCCCGCCGCCGCCCATTCTGCAGTCCCGGCCGATCATCGAGTGGCCGTCCGCGTCCCGTTACGACCTCTACGAGATCGTCGAGGTGCAAGATGGGTCGACAGCGATGCCGTCGCCGCTGAACACGATGCCGCTCACGACCCCCGCGTACGCCGACCGCCGTGTCGAGTTCGGGATCGAGCGCTGCTATGCGGTCAGCACCCTCGACGTCGTCGGGGGGCTCGATGTGCGGAGCCGGTTGTCGGCCGAGACCTGCGTCACCCTCGTCGACATCTTTCCCCCGGCGGCGCCCGAGGGACTGAGGGCCATCGGCAGTGACGGGGCGGTCGGTCTGACTTGGCAGCCGAACGACGAGGAGGACCTGGCCGGGTATCTGGTCTTGCGCGGTGTGCCGCCAGGTGAGACACTGCAGCCGCTCACTCCGGAGCCGGTGCTGGAGAACACCTACCGGGACGCGACCGCCGAGCCGGGTGTGCGGTATGTGTATGCCGTGCGCGCGGTCGATATGGTGACGCCGCCCAACGTTAGCCCGCTCTCCAACCGGGAGGAGAACGCGGCCCGATAGACCGAAGGCTGGCAAATATGGCCAGGTCAACGTAAGTGGACCCCATCTATCGGATCGAGCACGACGGACACCCCAGACACGTTCTGCGGCGCGACGGCACCTGGTATTTCCTCGAGGGGGATCCGTTCGGGCGGCACACCGCGGGCGCGCGGGTGGAGGGACCGGAGCCGCGCGTGTTGTCGCCGGTGGTCCCGTCCAAGATCGTGGCGGTCGGGCTGAACTACAAGGATCACGCGGCCGAGATGAACAAGCCGTTGCCGGACGAGCCGCTGATCTTTCTGAAGCCCTCGACCGCCGTGATCGGCACGGGCGCGTCGATCGTCATCCCGGCCGACGCCGGACGGGTCGACTACGAGGCCGAGGTGGGCGTGGTGATCGGGCGGACCGCGCGCAATGTGCCGGCCGCCCGGGCGCATGAATATGTGCTCGGCCTCACCTGTGTCAACGACGTGACCGACCGCGATCTGCAGCGGCGCGACGTCCAGTACACCCGTGCCAAGGGCTTCGATACCTTCGCGCCGGTCGGA
Source organism: Acidobacteriota bacterium (assembly GCA_015659035.1). Lineage (GTDB taxonomy): Bacteria > Acidobacteriota > Vicinamibacteria > Vicinamibacterales > UBA8438 > NP936. The sequence continues at coordinate 6,570 of DQNS01000150.1, forward strand.
CCGTGCATCGCCGCGTGTGATCTCGACCGGTCGATCGCCGTCGAATCCCGCATCAACGGCGAGCGCCGCCAGCACTCGAGCACGCGCGAGCTGATCTTTCCGATTCGGCGCCTGGTCGAGTTCGTCACCGCGGTGATGACCCTCTTGCCCGGTGACATCATCTCGACCGGCACACCGCCCGGTGTCGGGCCGATCGTGCCCGGCGACCGGGTCGTGATCACCGTCGAGGGTGTCGGCGAGCTGGTCAACGACGTCGTGGCGGCCAGCGAAGCTGCACCTTAGCAGTCTGTGGTGAGAGTCCTATGTTGCACCGAGACTGGCGATGCGCCTGTCTCACAAGTTTCTAGACGCTGTCTAGCAGGAGTGACCAAGAGATGAAACTGTTTGTTGATACCGCGAACCTGGAAGAAATCGAGGCGCTCGCGCCGCTCGGTATCATCGACGGCGTCACCACCAACCCGTCGCTGCTCGCCAAGGTCGGGGGTGACCCCCGCGTGGTGTTGAAGCGGATCTGCGATGTCGTGCAGGGCCCGGTGAGCGCCGAGGTCGTCGCGACCGACAGCGACGGCATGGTGCGTGAAGGCCGCGAGCTGGCGGCGATCGACTCGCACATCGTCGTCAAGGTGCCGTTCGGCAAGGCCGGGGTGCAGGCCTGTCGTACGCTGGCCCATGAAGGGACCCGCGTCAATGTGACCTTGATCTTCTCATCGGCACAGGCGTTGCTGGCGGCGAAGGTCGGCGCATCGTTCGTCAGCCCGTTCGTCGGCCGGCTCGATGACATCGGCGCCTCCGGGATGGACCTCATCGCGCAGATCGTCGAGATCTTCCAGAATTTCGAGTTCTCCACCGAGGTACTCGTCGCCAGTATCCGCGGGCCGATCCATGTCATCGAGTCCGCCCGCATCGGCGCCGACGTCTGCACCTGCCCGCCCAAGGCTATCGAGGCGCTGTTCAACCACCCGTTGACCGAGATCGGGCTGCAGAAGTTCCTGATGGACTGGGCCAAGGCCCAGCAACCGGTAGGGTAGGGCAGGGTGCGGTCGACGCTGCATCTCGGAAGGGCAACGCTGGGCGTCAGCGACGCGGGGTCACAGACGCCCAACCTGTTCTCTCGTCCCGCCTTGCACTGGCCGAGCGCGGCATGAATACGAAGCCCGAACGGATGCTAGTGGGTGGTCACGACTGTGGTAAGCCAGTAATGGATAAACGTGAACGGCTCGAGGACTACGAGCGACGCGCGCTGCGTGGTGGGGGTGAGGAGCGCCTCGCCAGCCAGCACGCCGCCGGGAAGCTCACCGCGCGGGAGCGGGTCGATCTGTTCTTCGACCCCGGCACCTTCCACGAGGTGGACAAGCTCGTAACCCATCGGTGCCGCGACTTCGGGATGGAGGATCAGGTCGTGCCGGGTGACGGTGTCGTCGCCGGCCGCGGCCGCGTCGATGGTCGTCTCGTCTACGCCTTCGCGCAGGACTTCACCGTGTTCGGCGGGTCGCTGTCGGAGACCAACGCCGCCAAGATCGTCAAGATCATGGATCTGGCGATGGCGTCGGGGGCGCCGATCATCGGGCTGAACGATTCCGGCGGCGCGCGGATCCAGGAGGGGGTGCTGTCGCTCGGCGGCTACGCCGACATCTTTCTCCGCAACACGTTGGCGTCCGGGGTCGTGCCGCAGATCTCCGCCATCATGGGCCCCTGCGCCGGCGGCGCCGTGTACTCGCCAGCCATCACCGATTTCACCGTGATGGTGGACCAGACGAGCTACATGTTCATCACCGGGCCGGACGTCGTCAAGACGGTGACCGGCGAGGATGTGACCAAGGAGGCGCTCGGCGGCGCGATGACCCACAACGCGAAGAGCGGGGTGGCGCATTTCGTCGTGCCGGACGACCAGGCGTGTCTCGCGTTGCTCCGCACCTTGCTCGGCTTCCTCCCTTCCAACAACCTGGATGACCTCCCGCGCGGCGCGGCGACCGACCCCGTCGACCGCGAGGACGCGGCGCTCGACGACCTGGTGCCGGAGCAGGCGACCCAGCCGTATGACATGCGCGATCTGATCCGCGCCGTCTGCGACCAGGGTGAGTTCCTCGAGGTGCACGAGCACTACGCCCGGAACATCCTGGTCGGCTTCGCGCGGCTGGGCGGTCAGTCGGTCGGCGTCGTCGCCAACCAGCCGGCGCATCTCGCCGGCACCCTCGACATCGACGCGTCGGTCAAGGGCGCGCGCTTCGTCCGCTTCTGCGACGCCTTCAACATCCCGCTCGTCACACTCGAGGACGTCCCCGGCTTCCTGCCCGGCACCCAGCAGGAGTTCGGCGGCATCATCCGCCATGGCGCCAAGCTGCTGTTCGCCTTCGCGGAGGCCACCGTGCCGAAGGTGACCGTCATCACCCGGAAGGCCTACGGCGGCGCCTATTGCGTGATGTCCAGCAAGCACATCCGCACCGACGTCAACTTCGCCTGGCCCAGCGCGGAGATCGCCGTGATGGGCCCGGAGGGCGCCGTCAACATCCTCTACAAGGACGAGCTCGCCGCCGCCGCCGACCCTGACGCGCTCCGCGCCGAGAAGGTCGCCGAGTTCCGCGACAAGTTCGCCAACCCCTTCGTCGCCGCCGGCCGCGGGTTCATCGACGAGGTGATCCAGCCCCGCGCGACGCGCCCCAAGCTGATTGCTGCGCTGCGGAGCCTGGAAGGGAAGCGGGACACGAACCCTCGGAAGAAGCACGGGAACATTCCGCTCTAGATATGACGCCGGACGTCTGGTGGACGTGGCTGCGCGCAGCATGGACCGAGGTGTACGCCACCAGCCCACAGTGGTGTGACGCCCACCCGACTCACCGGTGCGGCAAGGACTTCGCCTTGCCGGGTCATCTGCAATCCCACCCTTTCCGACTGGCTATGTGCCGGCGGTCATTGCTGAGTGGAAGCACGCGGCGATGCCAGCCGAGCCGATCACCCCGGGGCTGTATCAGGCCTTCCGCGCTCGGCGTTCCAGAGCGCCTGAAGCCCGAGGCCTGAAGCCGAAGGACAGCCGCGCACAGCCTTCGGCGCGGTTCCCTCCGCCTTCAAGTGTTAGAATAATAGACAGATCGCTCTGTCCTGGGGTCAGCATCGGTGTCTTGCCCACGGCGCCGCGGATTAGGGGTTGCGTGCAGGTCGTCCGGACCGTCTCCGGTCCGTCCGCGCCTCCGGCATCTGAAGACTCAACTTCGTGAAGATCCTGGTCGCCAATCGTGGCGAAATCGCCGTCCGTGTTCTGCGGGCCTGTCGCGAGATGGGGGTTCCGTCCGTCGCGGTCTATTCCGCGTGCGACCGGACGGCGCCGCATGTCGGGCAGGCGGACGCGGCGGTCGCCATCGGGCCGAGCGTGGCCGCCGAGAGCTACCTGAGCATCGAACGGATCCTCGAGGCCGCCCGTGAGACGGGCGCCACTGCCATTCACCCCGGGTACGGGTTTCTGGCCGAGAATGCGGCGTTCGCGCGCGCCTGCCAGGCGGCCGGGCTGGTGTTCATCGGTCCGGATGCCGGCGTCATTGAAACGATGGGCGGAAAGACGGCGGCGCGGAGGGCCGCCATCGACGCCGGGGTGCCGGTGGTGCCGGGAACCGAGACGCTCGTGGACACCCTGTCGGACGACGAGCTGTGCGCCCGCGCCGACGAGGTCGGCTATCCACTGTTCATCAAGGCGGTGGCCGGTGGCGGCGGCCGTGGGATGCGTCGTATCGTCGACACCGCGGCGGTGGTGGCCGGGGTGCAGGCCGCTCGGTCTGAAGCGGCCGCGGCGTTTGGCGAGTCGGCGGTCTACTTCGAGCGACTGCTGGCGGGGGCGCGCCACGTCGAGGTCCAGGTGCTGGGCGACACGCATGGCACGGTCGTGCCGTTTGTCGAGCGCGAGTGCTCGATCCAGCGACGTCACCAGAAGGTCATCGAAGAGTCGCCCTCGGTGGCGGTCACGCCGGAGGTGCGTGCGGCGCTGGCCGAGGCGGCGGTGGCGTTGTCGGCCGCCGTCGACTACACGAGCGCCGGCACGTTGGAGTTCCTCCTCGACGCCGACGGGCACTTCTTCTTCCTGGAGATGAACACGCGGCTCCAGGTCGAGCATCCGGTCACGGAGATGGTGACCGGGGTCGACCTGGTGCAGTGGCAGATCCGGATCGCGCGCGGCGAGCCCCTGACGGTGGACCGCCGGCAGGCGCTGACACCCGTCGGGCACGCGCTCGAGTGTCGGGTGTATGCCGAGGACCCCGACACCGGCTTCCTGCCGGCGCCGGGGCGGATCACGGCGCTGCGCGACCCGTCCGGGCCGGGTGTCCGCAACGACAGCGGGGTCGAGGCGGGGTTCGAGGTGCCGGTTTTCTACGACTCGATGATTTCGAAGGTCGTGGCCTGGGCGCCCGACCGCGCCGGCGCCATTGCCCGGATGCGGCGTGCGTTGACGGAGTATACGGTCGGTGGTATCACGACCGCGATCCCGGCGCTGCTGTGGGTGCTGGGCCACGAGGCGTTCGTCAGCGGCCGGTTCGACACGACCTTCCTCGACCGGGTGCTGGCCGAACGGCAGGGGCACTCGTTCTCCGACCTGCCAGCCGAGGAGACGGATCTGGCGGTGATGGCCGCCGCGCTGTTCGCCTATTTTTCTGGCGCCGATACACCGGGGAGGGGCGTGGACGGGCCTGGGCCGACACCGTGGCGTCGCGCCGCACGTCTGGACGGGGTGCGACGGTGATGGCGGCCGGTGCGGGTCGTGGCCCGGTGCGGCTGGATGTCGAGGTGGCGGGCGAGCGGCGACTGGTGACGGTCGAGCCGGTTGGCCTGGTCGAGGGTGACGGGTCGCGGTTCACGCTGAGCTGGGACGACACCACCTACGAGGTGGACGTGTCGCGGCTTCGCTCGGGCGCCTTGTCCCTGATCGTCTCGTCGGCCGGGTACGTGAGCCACGAGGTGACTTGCTACGAGACGGCGCCGGGCGAGCTGGCGCTCGGGGTCGGCGGCCGCCACATTCGGGCCCGCGTGATCGACGGCCGGCGCTCGCGCACGGTGGAGGCAGCGCGTGAGAGTGGGGACCATGTGGTTGTGACGCCGATGCCGGGTCGTCTGGTGCGGGTGCTGGTTGCACCGGGCGACACGGTGCAGGTGGGTCAGGGGCTCGCGGTGGTCGAAGCGATGAAGATGGAGAACGAGGTCGCGTCGCCGGCGGCCGGGGTGGTCAGCGAGGTGCGCGCTGCGGCGGGCAGCTCGGTCAAGGCCGGGGACGTGCTGGTCGTCGTGAGGGTCGAGAGACATGACTGAGGGAACTTCCGACACGCCGGCGCCGCGGGACGACATGGTCGAGGTGCCTGCGTCGCAGGATGCAGCTGTCGAGACGACCGCCGAGCACGATCCGGTCGAGACGCCGCCGCCGGTTGCGCTCCGCGCACGTCTGCGCCGCTGGACGAACGGTCCGGTGCGTCGCTACCTCGGCCGGGGCGCGGCGGTGGTAGCGGTCACGTTCGCTGTGGCGATCATGGCGACGTTCACCATCGACTTGGGGCCGACCGTTCGCGCTCGGTTGGAGGACGCGGCGTCGGGGTATCTGGACCGCGAGGTCACGATCGGGAAGGTCAGCGCCTATGTTCTGCCAGGGAAGTTTCTGGTCGAGGATCTCGTCATCGGCAGTGTCCATCCGGGTGATCGGCCGTTTCTGACCGCCGAACGGATCACGGTGTCCATCGCCTGGCTGGAACTGCGGCACGGGGTCTTCCTGGTCGACGCGGAGATGACCGACTGGCTGATGCTGTCCGAGTTGTTCACCGACGGGAGTATGAGCTTTCCGGCCATTGTGCAGCGACGTGCCGAAGCGGAAGGGCCGGTCGAGCCAGACGCCCCGACGAGCGACGCGTCCGAGGAGGACAGGGGGCCCGTCTACAGGTTGAACTATCTGCGCGCGCACCGGGGCGAGTTCGTCCTGGATGACCAGGGTGCGAACTTTGACGTCATCTGCGCGAACCTCGATCTCACCATCACCAACATCCTCGATAGGTATCGGGGGCAGGCGTCCTGCTCCGGGGGGAGCATCCGGATCGGCGACTACGAGCCGATGTGGATGGACCTGAAGACTGACTTCGAGCTCGACGGCGCCCAGGTGCACATGACCCGGGGCAACCTCGAGACCGACGGTGCCAGTACCGTGCTCGAGGGGGACGTCGATACGGCGAACCTGCCGGAGATGACCTTCGAGCTGGAGTCAGACATCGACTTTACCCGTATGCGCGAGATCTTCTTCGCCGACGATCCCTTCACGGCGCCCGGTGAGGGCCATTTCAGCGGCACGTTCCACAAGTTCGAGGACGGGTACGACCTGCGAGGGGCGATCACCAGCCCGGTCTTCGGCCTCGATACCGATGCCGGGCAGTTCCGGTTCCCGAAGTTCGCTAGTGAGCTGGTGTGGCAGCGCGACCGATTTGACATGTGGGACATGACGTCGACATTTCTTGGCGGCCGCGTGCGGGCCGAGCTCTCGACGTTCGGGCTCAAGGACCCGTGGCAGGGAGTCTTCGACGTGCGCTACGAGGACGTCGAGGCAGCGCAGCTGGCCGAGCTCTTCGAGCTGAATGGCATCAACCCGGTCTCCCGGGCAGCGGGCCACCACCGGCTCGAGTGGCCGAGTGAGGGGTCTGGCGGGTTCCGGCACACGGGGGAGATCCAGCTCGAGCCGCCCGAGGGCGTCCGGCTCGCCACCGCCGAGGTCCCACCGGGTGCCGCCGCGGCGGTCGCGGCCAGGGCGGATCGGCCCGCCGACCTGACCTCTCGCGACTTCGCGTTCGGTGGAGGGGTCGGTTACACGATAGAAGACGGCTGGATCGATCTGACGTCCGGCCGCATCGCAACGCCGTCGACCCACGTCACCTTCGACGGTCGCACCCGGTTCGGGGACCAATCCCGTATCCCGTTTCAGGTCGCCAGCACCAACTGGCAGGAGAGCGACCGGCTGAGGTCGGCGGTCATGACGGCCGTCGGGTCAAAAACCGACCCGCTCACGATCGACGGAGCGGGCACATTCAACGGGGTCATGCTCGGCGACCTCGCCGCACCACGCATCGAAGCGTCGTTCACTGGGGAGGCGCTGCGAGCCTGGCACGTCGAGTGGGGTGCCGGCGGCGGCGAGATCGTTGTGGAAAACTCCTACCTCGATCTGACTAACGGGCGGTTCCGTCGCGGCGACGCCGAGATAGAAGTCGACGGACGGTTCTCGCTGGGTGGGCCGCGGGACGACGGTGGCGAGGAGCTGAACACGGTGTTCAGCATGTCCTCGTTCCCGGCGGCGAACATCCGAGCGGCGTTCGGTCTCGTGGACGGCTACACCGTCGACGGTCCGGTGACCGGGGAAGGGCATCTGTATGGCGCCTACCCGCGGCCGTTCGGGGTCGGTCGGCTGACACTCGACCACCCGGTCGCCTATGGCGAGCCGTTCGATTCGTGGTCCGCCGATCTCCGCTTCGAGGGCGACGGCGTGTGGCTGAACGGGCTCGAGATGCGGAAGGGCGCAGGGACGATCACCGGCGCCGCGTTCATTGGGTGGGAGGAGGCCTCGTACTCGTTCAACTGGGACTTCGGTGACATCGCGGTCGAGACGCTGGAGTCCATCACGACGCCGCCGGAGCCGCTGTCGGGTACGCTCGGTGGCAACTGGTCCGGTACCGGGCGTTTCGACGACCCCCGCTATGAGGTCCGAGGCACGATCACCGACCTGTTCATAGGGGACGAAGAGGTTGGGCAGGTCACCGGACGGCTCGACGTGCGTAACGGCCTGCTCTCGCTGGATCTCGAAGGCATATCCTCGTCCGTCGCCGTCTCCGTGTCCGGAAGCGTGGCGTTGCCCCCGGAGAACGACGTCGACCTCTTCGCGACGGTTGTGAACATGTCTCTCGACCCGTATGTCCGGATGTTCAGGCCGGATCTGTCTCCCTATGCGACCGCTGTGGTCAGCGGCTCGATCCACGTCTTCGGCGAGCGGAGCTGGGACCAGTTGCACGCGACGGCCACCATCGAGCAGGTCGACGTGAGCCTGTTCGATTACGACATAGAGAATGACGGTGCGCTCCGCCTGACCCTCGACCGGCAGGTCGTCGGTGTAGAGGGGTGGCGATTGGTGGGTGAGGATGCCGCGCTCGGGGTGTCCGGGTCGGTCGATCTCGAGGCCGAGGAGGTCTCGCTGGAGGTGAACGGTGATGCTAGCCTTGGGATTCTGCGAAGGTTCTTCCCGGACCTCCGCGCATCAGGCGACGCCGTCATACAGGCCCAGGTGACCGGGTCGGTCCCTCAGCCGGTGCTGCGGGGCCAGGCCACGGTGTCGGCCGGCCGGATCCGCCATCTCTCGCTGCCGCACGCGCTCGAGGCGATCAACGGGCGGATTGTCTTCGAGCCGGAGGGCATCCGGTTCGACGACGTGCCGGCAATGATGGGTGGGGGAGCGGTCCGGATCGGCGGACGTGTGGGGCTGAACGGACTGACGCCGGGAGAGTTGGCGATCACCTTGACCGGGCAGGAGATGCAGGTGCGGTACCCGGAAGGATTCCGGTCGACCATCGACGCCGACCTGGCGCTAGTTGGTGCCGCCGACGCGCCGGTGCTGTCCGGCACGGTCACGGTTCGTGACGTGGTCCTGCTCGACGGGTTGGACATCGGCGGCGTGTTGCTGGGTGGCGGCGTGGACGAGACGGTGGCGGTCTCCGCTCCGGAGGAACCGGGGCTGCCGTTAGGTTTTGATGTCCGGTTCGTGACCCCGTCCAGTCTCCTGATCACGAACAACACGACCCGCATCGTGTTCAACGCCGATCTCATCCTGCAGGGCACCTACGACCGGCCGCTGCTGTTCGGCACCGCCGAGATCGACCGCGGCGAGGCGTTCGTTCTGGGCAGCCGGTATCGGGTGAATTACGGCACGGTCGGGTTTGCCAACCCGACCCGGATCGAGCCGTTCATCAATGTCGAGCTCGAGACCGACCAGCGTGTGGGGGGGCGAACGTATCGTGTGATGGTGCAGGCGACCGGCACGCTCAACGACGGACTGGTGCTCACGCTGACCTCGGACCCGCCGCTGCCCGAGGTCGACATCTTTAGCCTGCTGCTCGGCGACATCCGAGACCCGCAGGGCGCCGATCTCCGGGCGGCGCGCGCCCCCGAGCTGGCTCAGCAACAGCGGTTGCAGGCGGGCATGGCGCAACTGCTCACCAGCACGCTGTCGTCCGGTGTTGGACGCGTGGTCGAGGAGTCGTTCGGGGTGGACACCTTCCAGATCATACCGTCGTTCGGTGACCCGTCCTCGCAGCAGTCGGCGCAGCTCAACCCCACGGCTCGCGTGCTTATCGGCAAGCGGATCGCGGGTCGGGCGCATCTGACCCTGTCACGCGCCCTGAGCGGTGCCAACAGCGATCTCCTCGTGATCCTCGAGATTGACCAGAGCGACCGTCTGTCCTGGATTCTGTCGCAGAACGAAGACCGTACCTATGCCCTCGACTTTCGCGTGAGGCACGCCTTTTGAGCCGAGCGATCTGTCGGGCCGCGGTCGTGGCGATGTTGCTGCTCGCCGCGTCAACGACCCGCGCCGCCGAGGTCGCCGATCTCGTCGGGAGGCCGGTGGTCGAGGTGCGGCTGTTTCGCGGCGGCCAGGAGATCCGGGACCCAGCGACCCTGGACCTGGTCGAAACCCGGACCGGCCAGCCGCTGTCGATGCGCCAGGTCCGCGAGAGTTTGAGCCACCTGCTGATCAGTCTGGGTGAGTTCGCCGACGTCAGTGCCACCGCGGACCCAGCTGGGGTCGTGCTGCGCTACGACCTCATCCCGCTGCAGGCCGCTGTCGATGTCGAGGTTCGTGGGTCGCTCGGTCGTTCCCGACAAGCGTTGCTCGATCTGATCGCCCGCCGCTTCGGCCGCACGGTGCGGCCCGACCAGATACCGGACGCCGTGACCTTCCTTGAGGAGCTGTATCGGGAGTCGGGCCGCTACGCGGCGCGCATCACGCCCGACACCGGGCCGGCGGGGAACCGGCTCGTGTTCGAGATCGATCAGGGACCGGCGGCGCGTATCCGCCGGATCGACCTGCAGGGGGCGCCGGACGACGGCCGGGCTGGCGTGCTCGCGCGGCTCGGGCTCGCGGTCGGGGCGGTCTACGACCCGGTCGAGGTGGACACCCGGCTCGCCGAATTAGAAGCCGACGTGCGGGCACGCCGGTACTACGAGGCCCGTTTCCGCCACGACGTGACGCCGAGTCCGGATGGTCGAACCGTGGACATGGTGGTCGACGTCCAGACCGGCTCACCGGTGACGATCCTGTTCTCGGTCGACGGCGGTCCCCCGGTGGCCATGGAATCGGACCCGGTGCCGGACGTCCGTCTGGCGGAGCTGGTCCCCGTCGCGCGTGAAGGCTCGGTCGACGAGGATCTGCTCGAAGACTCCGACCTGCGGGTCGAAACGCGTCTGCGCCGGCTCGGGTATCGGAATGCACGAGTCACGCACCGCCCGCTGGATCAGCCAGGCGAGCTGTCGATCGTGTTCACGGTGGACCGGGGTCCCGCGTATCGGGTGGTGGACGTGCGGTTCGAGGGCAGCCGGGAGCCGGTGGCGGAGCTCCGCGCACTGTTCGGGGTGGCGGTCGCGATGCCGCTGGTGATGGCTGATGTCGAGGCGGGTGTCGCCGCGCTGACCGCACGGTATAGGCAGCTGGGGCACCGGGCGGTACAGGTGACATGGGCGGTCCTCGAACGCGAGACCCCCGACGCCGACGACCCGTCGGCGATGGTGCCGGTCAGCCTCGTGGTCGAGATCGTCGAGGGGCCGCTCACGACGGTCGGCGCGGTGGTCTTCGACGGCAGCACCGCGTTCAGCGCGGCCGAGCTGCGCACGGTCGTGGCCTCGGCACCCGGTCGGCCCTACTCCCGCCTGCTCGCGGCGGCCGACGTCGCTGCCGTGCGCGCGCACTATCTCGACGAGGGCTACGAGACGGTGCAGGTCCGTGTTGACGCCGGCTTCGACGAGAGCGGCACGACCGCGGACGTGACCTTCGTGGTGCGGGAAGGCCCGCAGGTGGTGGTCGAGCACATGCTGGTCGTCGGCAATCGCCTGATCGCGGCGTCTACCGTGCGTGCCGAGGTGGCGCTTCGTCCCGGGGAGCCATGGGGGCTCGACGAGGAGGACCAGACGCGACGGCGGCTGACCGCGCTGTTCCGACGGGTCGACATCCGCAAGTTCAGCCACGGCGGCGGCAACCGGCGAGACGTGGTGATCGTGGTCGAGGAGGCGCCGGCGACCACGGTCGGCTACGGCGGCGGGCTCGAGGTGAGTCAGCGGCTCCGCGCGGCCGAGGGTGGTGCCGCGCGCGGGCAGCTGGAGCTCGCGCCACGCGGCTTCTTCGAGATCGGCCGGCGCAACCTGTGGGGCAAGAACCGCTCGATCAATCTGTTCACCCGGGTCAGCGTGCGTCGCACCGACGACGCGGATGCCGAGGTGCCGATGTCCAGTCTCGGCTTCAACGAGTACCGGGTGCTGCTGAACTACCGCGAGCCCAGGGCGTTCCGGCAGGCGGGCGATCTGATCGTGTCCGGGTTCCTCGAGCAGGCGATCCGGCCGAGCTTCGATCTGTTTACTCGCGGCGTCAATGCCGAGCTCCAGCGCGCGATCGGTCTCACCATGACCGGCAGTGTCGGCTACACCTACGGGCTGAATCGCGTGACCAACGCGCAGCTGCAGCCCGAGGACATACCGCTGGTTGACCGGCTGTTTCCCGAGGTGACGCTGTCGACCTTCTCGAGCGAGCTGATACGGGACACGCGCGACGACCCGCTGGATCCGACCCGCGGGACGCTGGTGGGGGTGGGCGGGAAAGTCGCTTTCCAGCGCATCGGGTCGGAGGTCGGGTTCGCCAGGACGACCGTCCAGGGCTTCTACTATCGCCAGCTCCCGGGTGATCTGGTGTTCGCGACCGGTGCGCGTCTCGGTCTGGCCCACGGGTTCGCCCGCACCGTGACCCTGCCGTCCATTCCGATCCGCGTGATCGATGACGATGGCGTTGTGACGCTCGTGGACAGCGGCGCACCGCAGATCTTCGTGATCAAGGACCTGCCGGCGAGCGAGCGGTTTTTCGCCGGTGGCGACACGACGGTGCGCGGCTTCGCGCTCGACCGGTTGGGTGACGACGCGACTATCGACCTGAACGGGTTTCCGACCGGTGGCAACGCCCTGATCGTGCTGAACTTCGAGCTACGGGTGCCGGTGACCGGGGCGCTGCAGGTGGTCAGCTTTCTCGACGCGGGCAATGTCTTCGCCAGCGTCAGCAACCTCAGGCTGGGCCAGATCCGGGGCGGCGCCGGGTTCGGCGTGCGGTATCGCTCGCCGGTCGGTCCGATCCGCGTCGACCTCGGCTTCAAACTGGACCGGCGGGAGTTCGCTGGTGAGCGGGAGCGCCTCACCGCCCTCCACGTCAGCATCGGCCAAGCGTTTTGAGCCGGTCCCAGCCTTTGCCCCCGGTCTCCGGTATACAGTTAGGATCCTGACCGAAATAGGTGACGTATTCCGGTCAGGGTCCTTGGCGTGTTCGACTGATGGCTGTGAGACGACTGGTCCGGCCCGTGCTCCTCTGCGCCGTGATGGGCGCGACACTCGGTAGCGGGCAGACCCCTGGCCCCGGCGAACTCATCGACCGCGTCCTGGCGGTTGTCGAGGGGCAGGTCATCATGCTGTCGGACGTCCGGGCCCACCTGGACCTACGGCTCATCGCGCCGCCCCACGCGGCCGACCCCACCCTGGTCCTGACCGCGCTGATCGAGCGTCAGCTGATCCTGGACGAGGCGGCGCGCTTCGTCGAGGCGCCGCCGTCTGACGAGGTGGAGGCACGGTTGGCGGAGGTCGTGCGTCGCGTCGGTGGAACGGAGGCATTCCAGGAACGGCTGCTCAGAGTCGGCTTCACGGTCGACGACCTCAGACAGGTGTTGCGAGGGGATCTGCGGATCGAACAGTATCTGGCTCGGCGTTTCGTGTCGGCGAGGCAGCCGACCGAGGACGAGGTGGCCGTCTACTTCAGGGACCATGCGGACGAGTTTCTCACCAACGGCGTCCTGCCATCGTTCGACGCGGCGCGGGGCGAGGCGCGCCGGCGTCTGTCGGAGGGGCTGCGTCAAGAGCGGATCGACGACTGGGTGGCGTCGCTGGCCGCGCGCGCGGATGTGGTCAGGGTGCGTCCGTGAGTGTACCCAAGAAGTCAGAAGTCAATCCTTCAACAACAACACCCCTTCTCATCCCGCGTTCCCGCGGTAGGCGAGCAGGATCTCGGTGAGATTGAAGATGGCGTGGCAGACGATCGGGGCGACGACGCTGCGACGTGTCAGGTAGACGATGCCCCAGAACGCGCCCAGCAGACCGGTCGCGACCACAGCGTCCCAGCCCTGGAGCAGGTGTCCCAGACCGAACGCCACGCTGAAAACGACGAGCCCGATGACGGCCCCACCGAGATGCTGCTCGAAGCGCCGGAGGATGAAGGCGCGCTGCACCTCTTCGCGGAGACCGGCCACCACCGCGACCACGCCGAACCAGACGGCGGCGGCGGGCGACTGGATCAATGCCTCCAGCGGGTTCTCCGGTACGTTGTGCAGCCAGGGGGCGACGCGCACCATGATGCCGAAGGTGACGGCGACAATGAGGAGCGCCGCCGGCACCAGCCCGATGCCCAGCAGCATCTCGCCCCCGAACCCTCGCGTGCCGACGAAGGCAGCGACGGGGCGCTCGGCGTGGGCCCGCAGCAGCAGCCACACCAGCAGCAGGACCAGCGCGGCGTCGGCGAGCGTGAGCAAGACAATATACGACAGCGATAGTTGTCCGGCGGCAGTCACCGGGGCGGCCCCGACGAGGGTGAAGAGCACGATGAGTCCCAGCTGTGTCGGGAATCCGGAACAGAGCGTGACCTCCGCAATCGCCACAAGCCGGTCGCCCAGCGGTGTCGGCGCGGCCGCCGCGGTCCCGGGTTCCTCGACGACCGGCACGCGCGGGTCGGGTTCGAGACCGGATCGCGACGGTTCGACGGACATGGCCGGACTGTATCATAGAGAGGGCCGACTGTTTTTCAGCGATATTTACCATATCTTGTGATAGGTCTATACGTGCCATACAACATCTTGTGGGTAGTTCTTGACAAACTCGACATCTGGTTCCATAGTAAGCGGCCTGGGTGTTCGACCGTGGTCATCGGGGTGTGCAGGCCGCTCATGCGGTGCCTGCGGCGATGCCCAGTAGCCGTGGACAATGCCCACCAGCTGTATTAACACGCTCGCGTGTCTCCCCGTTGGAAGGAGTTGAAATATGCCGAGAGGCGCCACCCCTGAAACAGAGGCTGTCGAACCGGAGGTGAACCTGAGCACACCTGGGGCCGCGCAGCCTGGTCTAGACTTCCCACGGTTCTTTTCTCGCGAAGGATCCGACCCGTTCGACGAGATTGAGTGGGAATCACGGGTGGCGTTGATCGGCAGCGAGCAGGGGACGGTCGTCTTCGAGCAGCGCGACGTCGAGATCCCTTCCTTCTGGTCGCAACAGGCGACGAACATCGTCGTGTCCAAGTATTTCCGCGGGCAGATGGGATCGCCGACCCGCGAACGGAGCGTCAAGCAGCTGATCGGGCGCGTGGTCGACACGCTCACCAAGTGGGCACGGACCCAGCGCTACTTCGCGACCGAGGACGATCTGCAGGCGTTCAGTGACGACCTCAAGCATCTACTCGTCTTTCAGAAGGCCGCCTTCAACAGCCCGGTCTGGTTCAACTGCGGGTTCGAAGATGCGCCGCAATGTTCGGCCTGCTTCATCAACTCGGTCGAGGACACGATGGACTCGATCCTGACCCTGGCCAGGACTGAGGGGATGCTGTTCAAGTTCGGGTCCGGTACCGGGACCAACCTGTCGTCGATCCGCTCGTCGCGCGAGTTGCTTGCGGGCGGCGGCACCGCGTCGGGTCCGGTGTCCTTCATGAAGGGCTACGACGCGTTCGCCGGGGTCATCAAGTCGGGTGGGAAGACCCGCCGAGCGGCGAAGATGGTCGTGCTCAACGTCGACCATCCGGACATCCTCGACTTCATCAACTGCAAGGTCGACGAGGAGCGGAAGGCGTGGGCGCTGATCGACGCGGGCTACGACGGGGCGTTCACCGGCACCGCCTACTCGTCCGTGTTCTTCCAGAACTCGAACAACAGCGTCCGCGTGTCGGACGACTTCATGCGGGCTGTGCTCGACGACGGCGAGTGGCAGACCCGGGCGGTCACCGACGACCGCGTGATGGACACCCTCAAGGCGCGCGATCTCATGCGTCAGATCGCCGAGGGCACCCACGTGTGCGGCGACCCTGGGATGCAGTTCGACACGACCATCAACGACTGGCATACCTGCCCGAACACCGACCGGATCCGCGCGTCGAACCCCTGCTCCGAGTATATGTTCCTCGACGACTCGGCCTGCAACCTGTCGTCGCTCAACCTGATGAAGTTTTTGAACGATGACGAGGGGGGCGGGTTCGACAGTGCGGCGTTCGCGGCCGGTGTGCGGACGATGATCACTGCCCAGGAGATCATGGTCGACAACGCAAGCTATCCGACCGAGGCGATCGCACGCAACAGCCACGCCTATCGGCCGCTCGGTCTGGGCTATGCCAACCTCGGGGCGTTGCTGATGTCGCGGGGGATCCCGTATGACAGCGACGAGGGGCGGGACTGGGCCGGGGCGCTGACGGCACTCATGACCGGCGAGGCGTATGTCCAGTCGGCGCGGATCGCGCGGGATCACGGCGGACCGTTTGCCGGCCATGACGCCAACCGGGAGCCGTTTCTGCGGGTCATGGCCAAGCACCGCAGTGCGTTGCAGGGCATCAACACCGACCATGTGCCCGAGACGCTGTTTGCGGCGGCGAGCCAGTCCTGGGACGAGGCGGTCGAGCTGGGCGAGGCGTTCGGCTACCGCAACGCGCAAGCGACCGTGCTGGCGCCGACCGGGACCATCGGGTTCATGATGGATTGCGACACGACCGGGGTCGAGCCGGACATCGCGCTCGTCAA
>DQNS01000001.1 GCA_015659035.1 Acidobacteriota bacterium
ATGTGGCGAACCTCCGAGACAGGACACGAGTGGCACTAGAATGGCTGACACCGGTGAAGACAATTGGAGTGCTTTTGACCCACGGGCGGGAGTTGCGGTGATGTCGGCGTGTGTCATCCGGGCGGCCACGGTCGACGACCTGGAGACGATTGCCGACTTCAATGCCCGCCTCGCGGAAGAAACCGAGGACACGTCACTCGATCGCGAGACGGTGCGTCAGGGTGTGCGGGCGCTACTGTCTGACCCCACGCGCGGCGCGTACTACGTGGCGTCTGCCGATGGCCGGATCATCGGCCAGATCATGCACACCCGCGAGTGGAGCGACTGGCGCAACGGCGACATCTGGTGGATCCAGAGCGTCTATGTGCACCCGGATCACCGCCGGCTGGGTGTGTTCCGATCGCTCTACGCACACCTGAAGCGGCTGGCCGAATCGGACCCGCGGGTCGTGGGGCTCAGACTCTATGTGGAACTGGACAACCACGCGGCTCAGGCCACCTACCAGGGTCTAGGGATGACGCGGGCTCGCTACCAGATCATGCAACACCTGTTCGGCGCGGGACGCCGCCCCTCATGACGGGTCGTCGTGTCCCATCGCCCACCTGATCCCCTCCAGCAGATGACGCTGAAACCGTGCGTCATCCCACACCCCGGGTCGGTGTCCCAGTGCCGTGTAGAACACGCGGCCGTCCCCTTCCCGACGGGTCCATGCGAGGGCGAAGTCCCGGTCGCTTCTCTTGATGCCTGATGCCGCGAGGTCGACCGACCCGACATCGAGGCTCAAGAGCACGTCGACCGCGGCACGGGACCACTGGCGGAACTGGTAGATCTCGTCGTCGATTCTGAACGACGCACCAAGGTGGCGGGTCGAGGGGTGTGTCTGGTCCTCGACACGGACGGTGACCTCCTGTCGCCAGGGGTGACCGTCGAAGTAGCCACCGATGAGGGCCAGGTAGCCGGGCCAGTCATAGAACGTGTCGGTGGCACTGTGCACCCCGACAAAACCGCCGCCCCCGCGGACGTAGGCCAGCAACGCGGCCTTCTGGTCGTCACGCATCGGGAGCTCGCCGGTCGTGTAGAAGACGACGGCGTCGTAACGGTCAAGCATGTCGGCCGTCACCGTCGACGCGTCATGCGACACGGTGACGTCGAACGCACCCGAATCGGCACCGATGCGCCCGAGGACCGCTTCGGAGTGACCGAGGACCGCGTGCGCGAAGCCCGCCGATTGCGTGAGATACAGCACCTGGTGTGGCGCGGCCCGCAGGGCCGTCTGCTGGTCGCTCAGCGGCGGCAGCGTCAGCGTGACGACCCCCACGAAGAAGACGAGAGCTGGCGTGCGGTTGCGCGTCAATCCGGTCGATCCAGTCATGGGGGGATCCTCACATTCCGTGGCGGGGTCATCGTTGATCGCGCGGGTAGGGACCCATGAGTATCCTAGACTAACTCCAATGGCACTGCTGGGTCTCGATATCGGGACGACGGGCTCGCGGGCGGTGCTCGTCGATGGCGACGGGCACCTGCTGGCCACGGCGACCGAGCCCCACGAGGCGTTCGCCTCACCGGAAACAGGATGGGCCGAGCAGCACCCGGACGATTGGTGGCGTGCCGCGCAGCACGCCGTTCGGCGTGTGCTGTCCACCGGCACGGCGGCACCTGGCGATGTGCGAGCCGTCGGGCTGGCCGGTCAGATGCACGGGGCGGTGCTGCTGGACAGCGCCGACGTCGTCGTCCGACCGGCCATCATCTGGTGCGACCAGCGGACCGACGAGCAGTGTCGCTGGTTGACGGCACATGTCGGCGCGACACGTCTCGTCGGGCTCGTGTCGAACCCCGCGCTCACCGGGTTCACGCTGCCCAAGCTGCTCTGGGTCCGCGAGCACGAACCGGACACCTGGGCGCGGGTGGGCGCCGTGCTGTTGCCCAAGGACTACGTGCGGCTGCGGCTGACCGGCGAGCGCGCCACCGACGCCGCCGACGCCTCGGGCACCCTGATGTTCGATGTCGCGAACCGTCGCTGGTCATCCGAGCTGTTGGTCCTGACCGGAATCGAACCCGCATGGCTGCCGGTCGTCCATGAGGGCCCGGCCATCACGGGCCGGGTGACCGGTGCCGGGGCACAGGCCACGGGCCTCCGGGTCGGCACGCCCGTCGTGGCGGGTGGGGGCGACCAGGCGGCCGGAGCCGTTGGCATGGGTATCGTGAGGCCCGGTACAGTCAGTGGCACCATCGGCACCTCCGGCGTGGTCTTCGCCGCGACCGACCGACCCGCGCTGGACCCGCTCGGGCGCGTCCACACGTTCTGTCACGCGGTGCCGGACCGCTGGCACGTCATGGGAGTGACGCAGGGTGCCGGTCTGTCGCTGCGATGGTTCAAGGATACTTTTGGCGTGGGTGGCCCCGGTGGCCATGCCGGTCGGGATCCCTACGACCTGCTGTGCGACGAGGCCGCACAGGCACCCGTCGGGTCCGACGGTGTGACCTGGGCCCCGTATCTAATGGGCGAGCGCACCCCCCACCTCGACCCGCACGCGCGCGCCGCGCTGGTCGGGTTGTCGGCGTCACACACACGCGCGCACGTCACGCGCGCGATCCTGGAGGGGGTCGCGTTCAGCCTGAGAGAGAGTCTCACGATCATCGAAGACATGGGATTGCCCGTCACGCGGATTCGCCTGGGTGGTGGTGGCGCCCGCTCGCCCCTGTGGCGACAGATCCAGGCTGATGTCTACGGTCAGACGGTCGAGGTGCTGGCGGCCGAGGAGGGTGCGGCCTATGGCGCGGCGCTGCTCGCCGGCGTCGGGTGCGGCGTGTGGAGCACCGTCGACGAGGCGTGCGACCGGGTCGTCCGTGTGGCCGAGACGATCCACGCGGTACCCGAGCACGTGGCGATCCTCGACGAGCGCTACAATCGGTTCCGCACGCTGTATCGAGCGCTGCACCCGACACCATGACCCACGACCCATGACCACCGACCCGTTCGAACCCCGACCTGAGCACAAGTTCTCGTTCGGCTTGTGGACGGTGGGCAACCCTGGCCGCGATCCGTTCGGCGACCCCGTCCGCCCCCGCTTGTCTCCTGGTGAGATCGCGGCGCTGCTCGGCGAGGTTGGGGCCTGGGGCGTCAACCTCCACGACAACGACCTCGTGCCGATAGACGCCACCCCCGCCGAACGCGATCGGATCGTGCGGGACTTCGGCCAGGCCTGCGAGCGACATGGTCTCGTCGTCCCGATGGTCACGACCAACCTCTTCACCGACCCCGCGTTCAAGGACGGTGCCTTTACCGCCAACGACCCGGCGGTCCGCGCGCTGGGTGTACAGAAGGCGATGGGAGCCATGGACATCGGTGCCCAGCTGGGGGCCAAGATCCTGGTCATGTGGGGAGGGCGCGAGGGCACGGAAACTGACGGGTGCCGCCGACCGGATGTCGCGATTCAGCGGTTGCGGGAAGCGGTCAATTTTCTCTGCGAGTACTCGATCAGCAACAAATACGACTACCGGTTCGCGCTGGAAGCCAAGCCGAACGAGCCGCGAAGCGACCTCTACATGGCCACCACCGGCGCCTACCTTGGGTTCATTCCGACCCTCGACCATCCGGAGCTGGTCGGGGTCAACCCCGAGGTGGCGCACGAGCACATGGCCGGGCTGAACATGACCCATGCCGTCGCGCAGGCCTGGGAAGCGGGCAAGCTGTTCCACATCGACCTGAACGACCAGGTGATCGGACGATACGACCAGGACTTTCGTTTCGGGGCGGCCAACCCGAAGGCGGCGTTCTGGCTCGTGAAGTTTCTCGAGGAGGTCGGCTACGCGGGGCCACGCCATTTCGACGCGCACGCGTATCGCACGGAGGGGCTCGAGGGCGTCAAGGACTTCGCCCGCGGATGCATGCGGACGTATCTGATCCTGAAGGACAAAGCCGTGCGGTGGATCGCCGACCCCGAGATCAGCGAGCTCGTTGCGGAGCTGGACCGCGGCTCACAGCCGTCACCGCCGATCGGGCAGTACAGCGACGCCACCGCGCGCGCGCTTCGGGAGCACCGGTTCGACCGCCAGGCGCTCGGTGCGCGCGAGCTGGCCTACGAGCGTCTCGACCAGCTGACGATCGAGATCCTGCTGGGAGTGCGGTAGCCACCCGGTTGACCGACCGCGTCGGGGCGGAACCCGGCCACCGCATGCTGTCACTCCGGTGACAGACACCATGATCGGCCGTACCAGCACATCGAAACAGCGAGTGTGATATCAGTGTTCGGCCATGGCACGACATGTGACGTTGTTCACGGGACAGTGGGCCGACCTGCCGCTCGGGGAACTGGCCCCGAAGGCGCGCGGCTTCGGGTTCGACGGGCTGGAGCTGGCCTGCTGGGGAGACCATCTCGACGTCGACCGCGCGGCCACCGACCAGGCCTACTGTGACGCCCGGACGGCGCTCCTGGCTGCACACGACCTCGGGTGCTGGGCGATCTCGCATCACCTGGCCGGACAGCTGGTGTGTGACCTCAACGATGCGCGGTCGGACGCGTTTGCGCCCGCGGCGACGCACGGGAACCCCGACGCCAAGCGTGAATGGGCTGTCGAGACGATGAAGAACACCGCGCGTGCTGCGCGGAACCTCGGCGTCCCGGTCGTCTGCGGCTTCACCGGGTCGTCGATCTGGCACCTGCTCTATTCCTTTCCGCCGGTGACACCGGAGATGATCGACGCCGGCTATCGGCAGTTTGCCGAGCTGTGGCACCCGATCCTGGATGTCTTCGACGAGTGTGGCGTGCGGTTCGCCCTCGAGGTGCATCCGACCGAGATCGCCTTCGACATCGTGAGCGCGCACCGCGCGCTCGAGGCTCTCGACCGGCGGGAGGCATTTGGCTTCAATTTCGACCCGAGCCACCTCGAGTGGCAGGGGATGGAGCCGGCCCGGTTCATCGACGAGTTCCCGGACCGGATCTACCACGTGCACATGAAGGACGCGGCGGTGACCCTGGACGGTCGCACGGGCCTGCTGTCCTCGCATCTGCCGTTCGGCGTCCCGGAACGCGGCTGGGACTTCCGCTCGGTGGGCCGCGGAGATGTCGACTTCGAGGCGATCATCCGGGCGCTGAATCGGGTCGGCTATGGGGGCCCGCTGTCGGTCGAGTGGGAAGACTCCGGGATGGACCGCGAGCACGGCGCCCGCGAATCGTGCGCGTTCGTCCGGGAGATCGACTTCGCCCCGTCGCGCGTCGCCTTCGACGCCGCCTTCGACAAATGACGGACGCGACGACATGACGACACTCCGCATGGGCATGGTCGGTGGCGGCCCCGGCGCGTTCATCGGTGACGTGCATCGACGGGCGGCCTGTCTCGACGGCGACGTCGAGCTCGTGGCCGGGGCATTCTCGGCGAGCCCGTCGAAGTCGAGACGCAAGGGACGCGAGCTCGGGTTGAGTCGCGCTCGGACCTATGACTCGTATCTCGACATGGTCGAGCGGGAACGGGCGTTGCCCGAGGACCAGCGGATCGACTTCGTCTCCGTCGTGACACCGAACCACCTGCACTGTCCGGTGGCGACGGCCTTTCTGGAGGCCGGTTTCCACGTGGTCTGTGACAAGCCGATGACGTTGGATGTGCCGGAAGCGCGACGGCTCAAGCAGGTCGTCACACGGTCGCGACGGGTGTTCGCGCTGACCCACAACTACACCGGCTATCCGATGGTGAAGCTGGCGCGCGACCTCGTGCGCCAGGGCGATCTGGGTCGGCTGCGCAAGGTCGTCGTCCAGTACCCGCAGGGGTGGCTCTCGACGCGTCTCGAGCAGGCGGGTCTGAAGCAGGCCGAGTGGCGAACCGACCCGACGCGCAGCGGCGCGGCGGGCTGTATCGGCGACATCGGGACGCATGCTGAAAACCTCGCCGAGTACATCACGGGCCTGCAGATCGTCGAGCTGTGTGCCGATCTGACGACGTTTGTTCGCGGTCGGCGTCTCGATGACGACGGCACCGTGCTGCTCCGGTTGCAGCGCGGAGTCCGGGGCGTGCTGCTCGCCAGCCAGATCGCGGTCGGGGAGGAGAACGGGCTGGCGATCCGCGTCTACGGCGAGGAGAAGGGTCTCGAATGGCACCAGGAGCACCCGAACACGCTCACCCTCAGGTCGCAGGACGGGCCGCTCGAGGTCTGGAGCCGTGGACACGGCTACGTCGAGGCCCGGAGCCCCGCCGCCGCCAGAGCCACCCGGCTGCCCGCGGGACACCCCGAGGCGTTTCTGGAAGCGTTTGCGAACGTCTATCGGAACGCCGCAGACACCATCCGCGCACGTCGCGCCCGGACGCGGCCCGACCCGCTCGCGCGCGACTTTCCAACCGTGGACGACGGTCTCCGGGGGATGGTGTTCATCGAGACCGTCGTCAAAAGCGCACGCTCGACGCGAAAGTGGCTGAAGGTGCCGCGGTAGCTGACGTAGAATCGGTGACACTGGCGCAGCAGGATGGCGAGGCTTCAACCCACCCCGGAGATCCACGATGTGGTCGTCATCGGCTCGGGGGCCGGTGGCGGCACCGTGGCGCACGTGCTGACCGGCCTCGGTGTGCAGGTGACCCTGCTCGAGGCGGGGCCGATGCTCGATCCGTATCGCGACTTCAAGGAGCATCAGTGGCCCTACGACGTCGACCATCGGGGTGCCAATGAAGACGGGAGCCGATATCTCAACGCCCGGTCGCGTAGCTACTTCAGCACCACGAGTGGCGGATGGGAGCTGGAGGGCGAGCCGTACACGGTGGGCGACGGCAGCGAGTTTCAGTGGTTCCGGTCGCGGGTCATCGGCGGTCGCACCAACCACTACGGTCGCATGAGCTTCCGGTTCTCCGACTACGACTTCAAGCCCTACGACCGAGACGGCCTGGGCACGAACTGGCCGATCGGCTACGACGACATTGCGCCGTACTACGACAAGGCTGAAACGCTCATCGGCGTCACCGGCAGTCACGAAGGTATTCGCAGCGCCCCGGACGGGGTCTTCCAGGACCCACCAGCCCCCAAGGCCCACGAACTGCTGATCAAGGCGGCGAGCGAACGGCTCGGCATTCCCTGTATCCCGAATCGACGCGCCATCCTGACTCGCCCGCTGAACGGACGCCCGGCGTGCCACTACTGCGGACAGTGTGGGCGGGGCTGTCGAGCCGCCTCCAACTACTCGTCGAGCCAGGTGCAGATCTTCCCGGCGCTCGAGACCGGCCGGCTCCGGATTCTCGACCAGGCGATGGCCCGGGAGATCGTAACCGACGGAAACGGCAAGGTCACCGACGTGATCTACATGGACAAGCGCACGCGGCAAGAGCGGCGGCTGCAATGTCGAGTGCTCGTGCTCGCGGCGAGCGCCTGCGAATCGGCGCGCATCCTGCTCAACTCGAAGACGTCCGAGTTCCCCAACGGTGTCGCCAACAGCTCCGGCGTGGTCGGCCGGTTTCTGATGGACACGGTTGGCTTCGGTCTGTCGGCGCGTGTGCCCAGCCTCGAGGGGCTCCCTCGCTACAACAGCGACGGTGCCGGCGGGGCGCATCTGTATATGCCCTGGTGGGGGTGGGAGCGGCAGCAGCGGCTGGGATTCCCGCGCGGGTATCACATCGAGATCGGCGGCGGGTACGGCATGCCCGGCATCGGATCGTTCGCGCGCGTGGCGCGGGAAAGCGGGTATGGGGCCGGCTTGAAGGCGCAGGCGCGCCGCGAGTACGGTACCTCGATCAGCTTCCAGGGTCGTGGCGAGATGATCCCGAACAATTTCACCTACTGCGAGATCGACCCCGACACCGTCGACCGGTGGGGCATTCCCGTGCTGCGGTTTCACTTCAAGTGGAGCGACTACGAGCGCGACCAGGCCAGACACATGGCCGAGACCTTCCGCGCGCTCATCGACACCATGGGGGGCGTGGCACGCGGGCCGTCGACCCGCGACGCCTCCGGCATTTCGGTGGGGGGCAGCATCATCCACGAGGTGGGAACCGCGCGTATGGGGAGCAACTCGCGCACCTCGGTGCTCAACGGCTTTTGCCAGACCCACGACGTCGACAACCTGTTCGTGTGCGATGGCGCATCATTCGTCGGCAACCCCGACAAGAACCCGACGCTGACGATCAACGCGCTGGCGTGGCGGGCATCGGAGTACATGGCCGAGGAGATGCAAAGGGGCAACCTGTGAGGGCGAATGCTCCAAGGAGGCAGAAGTCAGGAGGCCCTTCGACGGGACTCAGGGCAGGCAGGAAGCCCTTCGACGGGGCTCAGGGCAGGCAGGAGGAAGCCGGGGGGCTTCGCCAGCTTCACGTTCAGAGACATACGGCAGGGGTGAGAGTGGACCAGGTTTCGCAGGTATCGCGGCGGCAGGTGCTGAAACAGCTGGCACTGGCCATCACGGCCGCCGGCTCTGGCGCGTTCAACCTCGAGGCGGCGCGCGTGGTCCATGCCCTGGCCGGGGAGGAGCGCCAGGCGGGCGGCTATGCGCTGAAGGGACTGACCCAGCACGAGTTCGCGACGGTGTCGCGGCTGGCCGAGCTGATCGTACCGGCGGATGAGGGTGGCGGGAGCGGTGTCGATGCCGGGGCGCCTGAGTTCATCGACCTGCTGTGTAGCCAGAATGACGAGCTGGCCGACATCTATCGGGGTGGGCTGGCCTGGATCGACGCCACGATGCGCCGGCGCGACGGCACCCGCTTCGTCGATGCACCAGCGGCGCGGCAGACCGCGCTGCTCGACGCGCTGGTCAGTGCTGAGCGGGCCGGGCGGGCCCAGACCGCGGGTGACCTCGGCCCGGGCGTAGCCTTCTTCAACTGGATACGACGGATGACCGTCGATGCCTACTACACGAGCCCGATCGGCATCGCCGATGTGCGGTATCAGGGCAACGCCGTGTTGACAGGGTTCGAGGTGCCGCCGGAAGCGGTGGACTTCATCAATCGGCGGATCGAGGAGATGTAGCCCCAGCCGCTGTGCTTGAGGAACACACGCCTCTCTGGGTGCTCCCGTCTCTTGTCGCGGCGACAGTGGAGCTTGCGGCCCCGGCCGTTGCCGGCGAAGATCAGCGCCAGCCCCCGGACCTTGTCCCGTCGGTCACGGCTCTCCGTCCGACCACTATCCTCAACTAAGGAGGCTCGATATGTCGAAGGCGACGGTTCACCGCGCACTGCGATACGTTGCCCTCGCCGTCGCACTTGCCCTCCAGGCGGCGGTCCCGGCCGCGGCCGGCCAGACGGGCGAATGGCGCGCGTATGCGGCCGACAAGGCCAGCACCAAGTACACCCCGCTCGATCAAATCAACGCGGACACCGTGCAGGACCTCCGCGTGGTCTGGCGGCAGTCGACGATTCCCGATGACACGCGGCAGGGGAACACGATGCGGGCGCCCGGCGGGTCGCAGAACACGCCGCTCATGGCCGATGGCCTCATCTACATCAGCACGGCCCTCGGCATGGTGGCCGCGCTCGACGCCGCCACAGGCCAGGTGGTCTGGTTCGACGCGCCGCCGGCGCGCGAGGGTCAGGGGACCGCACGCGGCTTCGCGACACGGGGCGTGGCGTACTGGACCGACGGCAGCGATGCGCGGGTCCTCGCAGTCATCGGCTCGCGGCTCGTCTCGCTGAACGCGAAGACCGGCGCACGCGACCCGGATTTCGGCGACGGGGGCGAGGTCGACCTCGTCCAGGGCTACGACGACCGGACGGTCAACAGCTTCCGCTGGCGGTCGGCGCCGCTCGTCGTCAACGATGTCGTGGTGATCGGCTCGGCCATCGGCGACATCATCAGCGCCACGATGCCGGCGCTGAAAGAGATGCCGCCCGGAGACGTGCGCGGGTTCGACGTGCGTACCGGCGAGCAGCTCTGGATCTTCCACACCATCGCGCGTGAAGGCGAGCCGGGCAACGAGACGTGGCTGACGGGCCTCAACGAGGACCGCGCGTCGTGGGAATACACCGGCAACACCAACATGTGGGCCTCGCCGAGCGCCGACGCGGAGCTCGGCTACGTCTACCTGCCGCTGTCGACCCCGACCGGTGACTACTACGGCGGACACCGGCCCGGCGACAACCTGTTCGCCGAAAGCCTGGTCTGTCTGGACGCGACAACCGGGGAGCGGATCTGGCACTTCCAGGCGGTCCACCACGGCCTGTGGGACTACGACTTTCCCGCCGCGCCGACGCTGGTGGACATCACGGTGGACGGGCGCGAGGTCAAGGCGGTCGCCATCACCAGCAAGCAGGCGAACACGTATGTGTTCGACCGCGTCACCGGCGAGCCGGTCTGGCCGATCGAGGAGCGACCGGTCCCGCGGGGCGACGTGCCGGGCGAGTGGTACGCGGCGACACAGCCGTTCCCCACAAAGCCACCGGCGTACGACCAGCAGGGGGTGACGATCGACGACCTCATCGATTTCACGCCGGAGCTGCGCGACGAGGCGATCGCCATGCTCGACGACTATGTCTGGGGGCCGTTCTTCACACCGCCGACGCTCATCGACGACCGTCCGGGCGGCACCCAGGGCTCGCTGGTGGTCCCCGGTCTGGTTGGGGGCACCGACTGGAACGGCGCCGGGGTCGATCCGGAGACCGGCATCCTCTATGTCCCGTCCGTGCACAGCGGGACCGTCGTCGGGCTGGGCCGCTCCGAGCACCCGCGGTCCGACGTCAACTGGGTCATGAAGGGGGCACGACATATTCCGGGCCCGCAGGGGCTGCCGCTTTTCAAGCCGCCCTACGGCCGTCTCGTGGCGATCGATCTCAACGCGGGCACGATCCTCTGGACGGTCGCCAACGGCGATGGACCGCGCGACCACCCGGCCATCCGGCACCTGGACCTGCCGCCACTCGGGCAGGGCGGACGCGCCGCCCCACTGGTGACCAAGACCTTCGTGTTTCTTGGCGAGGGAGCGAACGTCGGGGCCGCCTTCCTGCCACCCGGCAGCGGCGGCAAGATGTTCCGGGCCTACGACAAGGCGACGGGCGACGTGGTCTGGGAGATGGAACTGCCGGGCGGCACGACGGCCGCCCCGATGAGCTACATGGTCGACCAGAAGCAGTACATCGTGGTGACGGTCGGCTGGGACGACATGCCGAGCGAGTATGTGGCGCTCGCGCTGCCGTGAGCCCCTCACCCCGACCCTCAGAGGGAGGAGGGAAACCAGGGCGCGTGTCGTGTGCCCGAGTGGCGATCTATTCGTAGCGCAGCGCGTCCATCGGGTTGACGCGGGTGGCGCGGCGGACGGGGACGTAGCAGGCCACGATGGCAACCGTGACCAGCACCACCGGCACGGTGATGAGAGTCGGCAGGTCGAGGGTCGTGACGCCGAAGAGCAGGCTCTCGAGCGCACGGGTCGTTACAAGCGCGCCCGCCAGTCCGAACGCCACCCCCACACCGACGAGCAGCGCGCCTTGCCGGACCACCAGGTTGCGGATGCGACCGCCGTCGGCGCCCAGCGCCATCCGCAAGCCGATCTCGCGGCTGCGCCGGGAGACCGTGTAGGCGAGCACCCCGTAGATGCCCACCATCGCCAGAGCCAACGCACCGGCGGCAAACACGCCGAGCACGAGGGCGTAGAACCGGGGCTGCGCCACCGACGACGAGAGCCGGGCCTCCATGGTCATGACGTTGTCAATCGGCAGGCTCGGATTCAGGTCGAGGATGTCCTGGCGGAGGAACGGCACCAGCGCGAGCGGGTCACCGGTGGTGCGCGCCACGATGCTGGCGCGCGGTGCACCCTGCCCGCTCAACGATTGCCGATAGGAGAAATAGAGCTCCGGCTGGGGCCGGCTGTCGAGACCGCGGTGGTGGACATCGCCCACGACGCCGACGATCTCGGTCGGTTCGCCCCGACCCAGATTCAGACGCTGGCCCACGACCTCTTCTCCTGGGAAATAGGCGCTCGCGAACGCCTCGTTCACGACAAACACTCTCGGGCTGCTGTCGGTGTCCTGATCGGTGACGAACCGTCCCGCAACGAGGCGCAGACCCATGGCGTCAAGATAGCCGGGGCTGACCAGCTGCGGCCGAGCCGCCGTCATCTCCTCGCGGCTGGTCGGCGCCGCCTGTCCCTGAATGCGAAACGCGATAAGTGATTCACCCGGTGTGAGCGGCAATGACGACACGAGACCCACCGCTTCGACGCCGGGACGCCCGGCCGTGCGCTCGAGCACCTGATCGAAGAGGGCATTGGCCGCCGTCAGGTCGGAGTACTGCGGTCGCGGTAAGTTGAGCTCGACGGTTAGCACATTCGTGGGGTCGAACCCAGGGTCGACCGTCGCCAGGGTCACGAAGCTGCGCACCAGCAAGCCGGCGCCGACCAGCAGCATCAACGCCAGCGCAACCTCGGCAACCACCAGCGCGCTCCGTGTGCGGTTGCCGCGGCGAAACCGAAAGCCCCCCATCTGCGCGGCGCCTTCGTTCAGCGCCCGGACCAGATCGAAGCGCGACGCCTGTAGGGCGGGCACCGTGCCGAAGAGCACGCCTGCGCCGACCGAGGCCGCCAGCGCGAACGCCAGCACGGTTGCGTCGATCCCGGCCTCGCCGAGTCCGGGGATGCCGGCCGGCGCGAACGACGGCAGCACGCCGAGAATCCAGTAGGCCGCCGCGAGACCCAGCCCCCCCCCGATGACGCTGAGAGCGACGCTCTCGGTGACCAGCTGTCGTATCAGGCGACCGCGACCGGCGCCGATCGCCGCTCGGACGGCGAGCTCGCGCTGCCGGGCGGCGCCCCGCGCCAGCAGCAGATTCGCGAGGTTCGCCGTCGCGATCAGGAGCACAAAGCCGACGGCGGCCATCAAGGCGAGGAGCGCCGGCCGCACGTCACCGACCATCTCGTCATGGAAACCCACCAGACGCAGTGTCGGCGCGGCCATGCCGGGCGCCAGCGGCGCCTGCCGGCCAACAATGGTCTGGCCTTCGGCCTCAGCCTGCGCCAGCGAGACGCCGTCCTTGAGCCGCGCGAGGCCGGAGAAGGCGATGATGAACCGCTGGCCGGGGCGTTGTTGCGGCGTCGTCAGGGTCAGCGGTATCCAGATCTCGGTCTCGCGGTCCGGAAAGTAGAAACCCTCGGGCATGACGCCGATAACGGAATAGCTCACGTCATCGAGCGTGATCAGACGGCCGAGGACGCGCGGGTCCGCGTCGTGCCGGGTCTGCCACCGGGCGTAGCTCAACACCGCGACCGGTTGAGCGGCCGACGCTTCCTCGTCCTCGGTGAACACCCGGCCGAGCCAGGCTGTCGCGCGCAGCAGCGGGAAGAGCGCAGGCGAGACCGCGGCCCCCCGCACCCGCACCGGCTCAGATTCATCCTGATACGTGAACGAGCGGCCGGTGTACCCGGCGATCTGGTCGATGGCCTGAGGATTCTCGCGCCACGCCTCCAACGTGTCGCTCGTCATGAACGCCGGCATCTCCCGCCCGCGATTCATCGGGTGCTCTTCCTGTATCCGGACGAGACGGTCGGCGTCGGGGTATGGCAGCGGACGCAGCAGCGTTGCGTTGACCACACCAAACACCGCCGTCGTGGCCCCGATGCCCAGCGTGAGGGTGCCCAGCGCCACGGCGGTGAACCCGGGGCTCTTGATCAGCACCCGCAGGCCGTGCCGGATGTCCTGGAGGAAGGTATCCATGTCAGTGATTCAGAAGACGGCCTTCGTGGCGTCGCGCTCTTCAGACGCCACGGCGCCACAGAAAGTCGACGGCCGTCCCGAGAAAACCCGGCATCGAGACCTCATCCTGGTAGGATGACCCATCTTGACTGGTAGGATGGCATATTTTCAGTTGATGAGCATGGGGAGCAGCGATATGACACCACGGTTTCGGTCCGGAGGCAGGCTCGCGCTGGCACTCGTGGCATCGGCCATTTTCGTGTGGCTGCTGGTCGGCCAGCAGTCCCCCACCGCAGCGGCGCAGACCAACTTCGTCGGTGGCTCGCCGAGCCGGCCCGACTCGTCCGACATCCGGGCCCTCAGGTTACGGTTCGAGCCGGGCTCCCGATCGAACTGGCACAGCCACAGCAACTGGCAGATCATCGCGGCCGAGGAGGGGCGTGGGCGCACGCAGGTGCGTGGTGAGCCGATGCAGGAGATGCTGCCCGGTGAGCCGGCGGTCTTTGCCGGCGCCGGTGTGGTGCACTGGCACGGCGCGGCGCCCGACGAGCACGTCGTGCAGCTGACGTTCATCAGCGGCCAGGCCACCTGGCACGAGCCGGTCAGCGACGACGACTACCTGGGGCGGTAAAGCAGGCGGCCGTCACTCGACCGCCTAGCGGGCTTCGGGCTTCGAGCGCTCCGGGCCATGACCCGGCCGCAGGCCCGACACGTCGTAGAAAGCGGGTTGAAAGAGATGAACCGAACCGTTCGCGTTATCGGCGTGATTCTTCTCATGCTGGTCGGTGCCGCCACCGTGGCGATCGTCACGCTCTCGGCCAAGGACTGGCCGCAGTGGCGCGGCGCCGAGCGGCTCGGTCTGTGGACCGAGACGGGGATCCTGGAAGAGTTCCCGGACGGGGGGCTGACGGTGACCTGGCGGGTACCGATCAACGGTGGGTACTCCGGTCCGGCGGTCGCCGACGGCCGCGTGTTCGTGCTGGACTACGTGGAGACCGAGGCCCGCGTCATGAACGGCACGGAGCGCCTGCTCGCCCTGAGCGAGGAGACGGGCGAGGTGCTCTGGACCCACGAGTGGGCGACGACCTACCGGATGCTGATGTTCACCTACGCCACCGGCCCGCGCGCCACCCCCACGGTGGACGGTGACCGGGTCTACGTCACCGGCTCCACCGGCCGGATCTTCTGCCTCGACGCCGAGACCGGCGACGTCGTCTGGGACAAGGACACGGTCGCGGAGTACGACACGAACATCCCGGTCTGGGGCACCTCGAGCGCGCCGCTGGTCGACGGCGACCGGGTGATCTTTCTCGTCGGCGGCGAGCCTGACGCTCTGGTGATGGCGTTCGACAAGCACACCGGCGAGGAGGTCTGGCGGGCGCTCGAGAGCCGGACGGAAATGGGCTACACGCAGCCGCTCATCATCCAGGCGGGCGGCGCTCGCCAGCTGATTGTCTGGCACCCACGCGGGCTCTCCTCGCTCAACCCCGAGACGGGTGAGCTGTACTGGGAAGAGGAGTTCACGGGACGCGCAAACATGACGGTGGCCGACGCGGTCAAGAGCGGCTCGTATCTGTTCGTGTCGGGGTTCTACAGCGGGTCGCTGATGATGCGGCTCGACCTGGACCGCCCGGCCGCCACCGCGCTCTGGAAGGGGAAGAACAACCGGGTGCTGGAAAACGGTATCGAGGTAGCCGAGACCTCCGGGCTGCACTCGGTGATGACGACACCGCTCGTCGTCGGCGACTACATCTACGGCATCGGCAGCCACGGCCAGGTACGCGGGCTGCTGGCCGAGACCGGCGAACGGGTCTGGGAAGCCGAAGGGCTGACGACCCGGAACCGCTGGGGGTCCGCCTACTTCATCAAGCACGAGGACCGCTACTTCGTCTACAACGAGAACGGCGACCTCATCATCGTGCGGTTCAGCCCCGACGGTTACGTGGAGCTCGACCGAACCCATCTGCTGAACCCGACCTCGCGGTCCGGCTACGGCGGCGCGCGGCCCGGGTCCCGAGGGCGCGTCAGTCACGGTCAGAGCGACCGTCTGGTGGTCTGGGCGCACCCCGCGTTCGCCAACCGCCACATCGTGCTGCGCAACGACGAGGAGATCATCCGCGTGTCGATGGACGTGAACGACTACTGATCCACGATACGATTGCGCGATGTCCCTGTGGCGAGTGCACTCCAGCCACGCCCCCGGCGACCCAGGTCGCCTCGCGGTCACCCTCGGCGTCGTCCTCCTGGGCACCCTCCCGCTCCTCGCGGAACAGCTTCCGCCCGGGCTACGGGAGCAGGCGGAGCGGGGAGACGCCGTCGCGCAAACGGAGCTGGGTAGCCGGTACTACGCGGGTCGGGGTGTCCCCCCGGACGATACCGAGGCGGCGCGGTGGATCCGAATGGCGGCCGAACAGGGGCACGCCCCCGCGCAGTACGACCTGGGTCTGCTGTATTTCAGGAGCCGCGGGGTGCGTGGTGACGATGCGGAGGCCGCGACGTGGTACCGCCGGGCGGCCGAGCAAGGGTACGCCCCTGCGCAGGGGGGCCTCGGGTACATGTTCGCGTACGGCGCTGGAGTCGACGAGAATCACGCCCTGGCATACATGTGGCTCGAGCTGGCCTTGACCGGCGCGACCGACGACTTCACAAGAAGGCTCTATGCCCAGCAGCGCGACGAGCTCGCGGGGCGGATGAGCCCGGAACAGATTGTCGAGGGCAAACGTCTGACCCGGGAGTGGAAACCGAGGGCCGAGCCGTGAGGCGACCCGATCCCAGGAGGATTTCATGTCTACCTACACCCGGAAAGAGTTCCTCGGGCTGAGCGCGGTACTGGCCGGCGGCGTCGGCTGCGCAGGGCTCCCGGACACCGAGGCCCAGGAGACCGGGGCTCGTGGCGGGCAACAGCCGGACCTGGCGCTGGTCAACGGGCGGGTCTACACCATCGACGACGCCACGCCGCAGGCCGAGGCGTTCGCGGTCGCGCAGGGGCGGTTCATCGCGGTCGGGAGCACCGATGACATCCGCAACCTGGTCGGGCCGAATACCGAGGTGATCGACGCCGAAGGGATGACGGTCACACCCGGCTTCATCGACACGCACTGTCATCCGAGCGGGGTGAACGAGCTGTACGGCGTCAACACGAACCTGCGCACGGTGGCCGAGATCCAGGCCGCGCTCCGGGCGAAGGCGGCCGAGACCCCGCCCGGCTACTGGGTCAGCGGCTTCATGTTCGACGACACGAAGGTGGTCGACGGGCCGCTCCACCGGACCCATCTCGACGAGGCGGTGCCGGACCATCCGGTCAACGTGGCACACCGCGGCGGGCACACCAACTGGTACAACAGCGCGGCGTTCGCGCTGGCGGGGATCACGCGAGACACGCCGGATCCGCCGGATGGACGCTTCACCCGCGACGCCGATGGCGAGCTGGCGGGGATGGTGGCCGAGAACGCCCGGGGCGTGTTCAACGGCGTCGGCCGGCGCGACGAGCTGACCCCGGACCAGCGACGCGCGCGCGCGCGTGAGGGGATGGCGCACATCTCCACGCTGCTGACCGCCGCCGGGCTGACCACCGTCCACGACGCGGGCGCGAGCCGCGGCAAGCTGGTCGCCTATCAGGACGCTTACACGGCGGGCGAGCTGCGCCATCGCGCCTACATCATGATTCGCGGCGCCTACCAGGCACTGCGCAACGCCGGCATCTCGACCGGATTCGGCGACGAGTGGGTGCGGATCGGCGGCGTCAAGTACGCCGCCGACGGGTCCGCCTCCGAGCGCACCATGCGAATGAGCACGCCGTTCGAGGGCCGACCGGACGACTACGGCATTCTGACGATGTCACAGGAGGAGATCCACGAGGTCGTAGAGGACGCGCACCGCAACAACTGGCAGATCGGGATCCACGCCAACGGCGACGTCACGATCGACATGGTGTTGAACGCCTACGAGCGCGTCCTCACGCAGTGGCCGCATCCCGACCGGCGGCACCGGATCGAGCACTGCTCGCTGGTGAACCCCCAGCTCCTTCAGCGGATCAAGGACACCGGCACGATCCCGACGCCGTTCTGGACCTACGTGCACTTCCACGGCGAGAAGTGGCAGGCGTATGGAGCAGAGAGAATGGAGTGGATGTTCGCACACCGGTCGTTTCTCGACTACGACATTCTGGTGCCGGGCGCGTCCGACTACACGCCGGGACCGTTCGAACCGCTGATGGCGATTCAGAGCATGGTGACACGGAAGGACTTCGACGGGCAGGTGTGGGGCGGCAATCAACGCGTGACGGTCGACGAGGCGCTGCGCATCGCGACCATCCACGGCGCCCGAGCGTCCTACGAGGAGCACGTCAAGGGGTCGATCGCCGCCGGCAAGCTGGCCGATTTCGTGATGCTCGAGCGTGATCCGCACGAGGTGGACCCGGACGACATCAAGAACATCGCCATCGTCCGCACCGTGGTGGGCGGCCGCACGGTGTATCCGGCGACGACATGAAGCGTATAATCTCTGCTCGTTCAGTCCTTGATTCGATGACCAGGAGGTTGGAATGAAGCTTCGGTTCGCATCAGCACTCGCCGTCGTCCTGCTCGTCGTCGGTCTCGTGTCGACCGCGACGGCACAACGGTCGAACGACCCGACGCGGTGGGCGGACGCCATCGCAGCCTTCGACGCCGACGCCGCCTCGCGCCCCGAGGGCGCCATCGTGCTCACCGGTAGCTCCAGCTTTGCGCGCTGGCGAACCATGGAGGCGGATCTGGCGCCGCTCACCGTCGTCCCTCGGGGGTTCGGCGGCAGCACCATGGCCGACGTGCTCCACTGGGTCGACCGGCTGGTAATGCCCTACAAGCCGCGCGCGGTGGTCCTGTACGAGGGCGACAACGACACCTTCCGTGGGGTGTCTCCGATGAAGGTCGCCGGCGAGCTGAAGCAGATCATCTCGGAAATCCACGCCGCCCTGCCGGACACCCGCGTGTATGTGCTCTCGGTGAAGCCGAGCTTGGCCCGCGTGTCGGTCTGGAACGAGGCGCAGAAGACCACCGAGCTCTACAAGCAGATCGCCGCCAGCGACGACCGGCTGCACTTTATCGACGTCGCCACGCCGTTCCTCAAGGCAGACGGCACAGTGATGGACGACGTCTTCGTCGACGACGGCCTGCACCTCAACGACAAGGGCAACAAGATCTGGGCGGCGGCCATCAAGTCGGCGCTGATGGAGATCGAAGCGCAGTACGAATCGACCAACAACGAGTGAGCCCGCCCGGGGGATGTCCCCTCCCGGTTGCCTTCTGGGCTTTCGGCGATCGGCTCTTGGCGCTCAGGGCCGCCGGATGGTCGCGGAGTGGGGCCTTGGGGGTCCACGCAAAGCGCCCGCGGGGGCTCGGGGCGCAGTCCCGTCTGATTAGGGATGCGTCCCCCACATGAGCTCGGCGACGAACCCGGCGGGAATCCCCACCACCAGCAGCGCCATGCTGATCAGCAGGAACCGCGAGTAGATCGGCACCTTGACGGCGCGGTGTGACAGCTCGACCCGCACCGTCTCGGCCTCGTCGATTGCTTCGTAGGCGCGCGCCAGTCCGTCGCCGTCGGTCACATCGAAGTAGTCTCCCCCGAACTCGCGGATCGTCTCGATCAACGCCTGGGTGTTGCCCACCGGCGTGCTGACGGCCGAGGCGCGAGTCGGGCGCTGCTCGGCCGCGTTGATGAAAATCATGTACGGCACGATGTTGCGTTTGTTCAGCTCGACGAACTCCGCCACCGGAATCTCATCCACGTCTGCGTCGGTGACGATGAGCACGGCCCGATGCGGATTGGCGCCATCCGCCACGCTCGCCACGTCCCGGTCGAAGTGCTTCACGACCGACTGCAACGCCCGGATGATATTGGTGTTCCCCTCGCTGTCGATGATCCGGACCTTGTCCCTGGGCACGAACATCCGGTCGGTCGGTGTCCCGGACTGGGCCGCGAGGATCCGCACGATGGCGTAGGGGGCGTCCATCACCTGGAAGTAGTACAGCTCGTCATCGATGACGAAGTCGTCCACCATGTACGGAAACGACGAGAACAGCCACAGCGCCACCCGGTCGTTCTTGTCGCGCCGCATCTCGAGAAATTCGAGATGCGCCTCGCGGGCCACCTGGGCCCGCGACTTCCCGCTGCCGGGAAACTCCCACGCCATCGAGAGCGAGGTGTCGACGAGATCGATGCGCACGCGCGACTCCATGTCGCCGGTCACCTCCTCGGTCGCCGTCAGATACGGGTCGGCCATCGCGACCAGCAGCACCGCCAGCGCCAGCCCCAGCAGCAGCTTGGGCAGGTTGTAGAAGGCCCGGCCCCAGGACCCTCGCTGGAACCGCCGTTCGATCACGTGACCGGAGTGCTCTCGGCGGTGCCTGGGGGAGGTGAGCCACAGACGGACCAGCGTCAGGACCGCGACCAGGGTCACGCCGATCGACAACCAGTAGGTCATGCCGATGTCCGTATACCGAATCTGGGTGAGCTCGGTGCCCACCAGTTCGTGTGCGCGGGTGCGCAAGAAGTCCGAGAAGGGCGTCCAGTCCATGGAGTGAAGGTGCCTGCGGCCGGTGGCGGCCCATCTTACAGCCCGATGCCGGCCCGTTCAAATGTGGCAGGCCCCCGATACTTTTCTGGTTGCCAGGAGTCTAAGTGGTCAGAGAGCGCGAAATCTGCCGATTGAGTGGTCCGTGTCATGAATACGGCAGGCACCGAGGGCGTCGCGATCGACGTCGCGCACGGCCCGCCTTGGCCGAGGAGGGAGCGAACTCATGCAGAAAAAAAGGCGCCCGGGGACAGATCCCCAGGCGCCTGTGATCACGAAGGTGGCACGCGGCCCGTCCGGCGGGCGGCGCGGCGAGCTACCGCGGCGGCTCGGTGACGTCCCGGCCGTCACGCGGCGCCCCGGTGCCGGACGACCCCATGAAGAACTTCCGCCCGTCCTCGAAGGTCACGTCCCGCCCGTTGGCCCGGGCGGTACGGTCCTTGCTCTGGTAGCCGTCGACGACGATCATCGAGCCGACCGGGATCGAGTCCCGCGACAGGCCTCGCCGCAGCAGCGTGTTCGGGGTGCCGCCTTCGACCATCCAGACCTGCTTGGCCCCGTCCTCACCGGTGACCTCCACGTGAATCCAGGTGTGGGGGTTCACCCACTCCACCTTGACCACGGGACCGCGCAGCACGACCGGCCGGTTGGGGTCGAACTCGGCGCCAAAGGCGTGATGGGCGCCCACCGGCACGCCAACCGCCACCACGAGACCAACCAGGGCGACCGTCGCCACACCGAACTTCAACATCACACGGGTTTGATTGCGCATCGTACGTCTCCTGACAGTGTTGACACAGGTCTTGCCCTGATATTACCGATTACCGGG
Source organism: Acidobacteriota bacterium (assembly GCA_015659035.1). Classification (GTDB taxonomy): domain Bacteria; phylum Acidobacteriota; class Vicinamibacteria; order Vicinamibacterales; family UBA8438; genus NP936. The sequence continues at coordinate 20,964 of DQNS01000001.1, forward strand.
TCGGGTTCGCGACTCCCTCGGGCTCCTCGCCACGGAAGTCCGCCTCGAGCAACCGCGCGCCACGCATGATGCCCTCCAGCGCATAGTTTCCCTCGTGACAAGCATACTCGAACATTTTGTTGTCGCTTCGCGGCCACACATACTCGCCGGTGAACGGCGCGGACCAGACCGTCGAGTCCTCGACCGTGAAGTTGTAGAGCAGGGTGTCGGCGTCAATACGCGCGAACCGCTCCGTCACCGTCATGTTCTCCGAGCCCTGGGCGAATGCCGGACGCTCACGGAAGTTCGTCGTCTCGACGACCAGGGTGTCGCCTTCCCACCACCCGATCGAATCGCCCAGCCATTTCCGAATCTCGGGCGGGTCGTGCTCGGCGTTCATCCGGACGATCCTGGCATCGTGCACCATCTCGACGAGAATCACGACCGTGTCCTCGCCCTGCACGATCCGCTTATGGTTGTTGTAGAAGTAGTTGGGGAGCGTCGGCGGTCCTGCCGTCGAGCTGAAGGCGAGGAGGCAGCGCTCAGCGAACCCTCGCTGTTCCATGTTGTCGTATGGACCCGGCGCATCCAGACCGGCCTCCAACCAGTATGCCGTGCCGTCGTTCGCGCGGAACCGGGGTCTGGCGCTCTCGCCGGCGGCGCGGGCGGATTCGCGGGCGGCGCGGGCGGCCGCCCGGGCGGCGATCCGCGCCTCGCTCTGGGGCGGGAACCGCCCGTTCGGCGGGTCGATGAGGATGGAGGTGCGCCACTGCCCGTCGATCTGGAACGCACCGTTACCGCGATCGAGCCAGAACGAGTTGTAGCCACCGACGTTGCCGGCGGCGCCGGGCGACCCGTCACCGCCCTGTGGGGGAGCGCCACGGTCGGGGTCGCTGGGTTGGTTGCGCGCGACGTTTCGTGAGCGCTCGCGCTCGGCAATCTCGGCGGCCTCTTCATCGGTCAGGAACAGCTTCTCGCCCAGCGCGGTCGGACGCTGCATCGGTGTCAGCGTCGAGACGTCGTAGGTGCCGGACAGATCCGGATGACCACTCGGTGTCCGGGGAAGATCGTCGTTCTGTGCCGCCGCCACCGGCGACAGCGCCAAGCACACGACCGCTAGCCCGCCTAGACACATCGCGATTCGACTGCGCATCCTCAACCTCCCTCGACCACGTTGGTCTCTATTACCGTGGCAGCGGAGTTCTGCGCCACTCGCCAAACAACAGCTCTTCCACGAACTCGACGCACCGGAAGTCCATCAACCGGGCATTTTCTTCGATTCGACGATACAACGGCATCGCGATCGTAAACGGCTCGGTCAGCACCTCGGGGTCCTCGATGGTCGCTTCGTACTGGATGTGGTTCGGCCCGATCATCGTGTACCGCTCCACCACGTGAAGGCGGTAGCTGTGATGGCTGCCGGCCCGGTCCAGCCAGCTCCCGTCGCCGAGCCCGGTGACATCGACGACCAGCGTGTCGCCCTCCCAGGTCCCGACCGACCACCCCATCCAGGAGTCGACCTGTGAGGGCCCCGGGTTGTCCATGTAGATGTCACGCACCGCGCCGGCGAACTGGTAGGCGATGAAGACGTCTGTCTCGCTCTGAATGATCTGAAACGGCATCGGGATGTAGGTGGCGCGCGGCACCCCCGGCATGTAGCACTTCACCTCGGGGTCGCGGTCGACCCAGTTCGCGGCGTTCTCCTCCTTGAGGACGCGCGCCGCCGGGGTGTACGGGATCTTTCCGCCACCGACGATGACCCCCAGGCTGCCCGGGACGGCGCCGACCGCACCCATGCGCAGCGTGGGAATGGATGGCACCGGCCCCACCGGACCCTCGCGGAGCTGCAATGAATGACGGGCCATGTGCGGCTCGAGGTCGTAGTTGGCCTCGTTCAGCACCTGCCAGATGCCGTTCATGTCGGGGCGACCGTCGGACAGTCGCGGCACATCCTGCGCGGCTGCCGGGTACGTCGTCACGAACAACGCCAGGACCAGAACCACAACACCGACCGCTACCTTCATTCGACACTCCATGTAGACCTGCGTACGCGCGACCGCCTGTGCGGGGCTCGAGTTGCGCCCGTACTGACGTGACCCCGTATTGTAAACTGCCGCCGTCCGACCAGCAAGATCTTAGTGCGCGGCCGGCACCCTCAGGGTCTGGCCCGGGAAGATCTGCGTCGACGCCAGTCCGTTGGTCCGCTGGAGCGCGCGAGGCGAGGTACCGTGCCCTCGTGCGATCCCCCAGAGAGTGTCCCCCCGACGGACCGTGTAGATACTCGGTGGCCGCGTGCGGCCGGCTCCGCTGCCGGTCAGCCGGTCCACATGGACGGCGTACTGGCCGGGAAAGACCGCCACGTGATAGTGCGGCGGACGCCGTTCCGCGGTCGCTTCCAGCACAGCTTGGCCCTCCAGGTAGAGGAGCGTGCGCTCCAGCCATTGCCGGCATGCCCCCTGTGGACGACGCAGGTCGAGCGCCATTCCGGTCGGATGCACCGACTGGTCTGAGGCGTTGCGTGGCTGGTGTGACCGCGGGCGGGTCAGGCTGGTCACCACCAGTCGCTCGCCACAGGCCCGGCGATACTGTCCCGCGAGGCGCTCGATGAACAGCTTCACCGCAGGCCGCGCAAACGGGAACGAGACATCTGTGAGCGTGTAGTCCCGATTGCCGCGTACCGACACCAGCAAACCGGCATCCACGAACCGGCGCAGTTGTGCCGTTCCGAGCAGATACGTGAAGTCGTGCAGTGCGGCTTGAGTGGTCTGCCGGTCCAGCGACGACGCGCTCCCCCGCAGGCTCTGCGCCGACGCGCCACCCTGCAGGAGTCCGAACGCGACGCAGGCGAGAACCAGCAGGTGACGATGACTCCGCTGCAGTTGCCGGGTTGCCGATGTGGGTCGCACGCTACGCTCGCTTGGAATCTCTCGACAATGGTAGACCGAACGACGTACTGAATGTCGGCAGGCGACCGACCCCGCATTAGGCGGTGAAGTACCGCACGACGACGATGAGCCCGGCACCCGTCGCGATCGTCAGCACCGCCCGCCGCGTGTAGCCCCGATCGAGGCGTGACGCGATCCGGCGCGACACGATGAACCCGAACAACACCCCTGGCAGCAGGGCGAGCGTGAGACGTAGCTCGTCGCGTCCGAAACGGCCCACGAGGGTCAGCGCAACCAGGGAGATCAGGGTGCCGATCAGAAAGATGCTTGACAGGGTGCCGCGGACACGGGCGCCCGGGGCGTGCTGATAAAGCAGCGCCAGTGGTGGCCCTCCGATCGACGCGATCGTGCCCATGATGCCCGAGAGCGCGCCCCCCACCACCAGCGACACCGGACGTGGCTCGACACGCAGACCGGAGATGCTGATGGCCACGGCGACCAGCACGATACCCCCGAACAGCAGGCTCAGCTGCTCGGCGGGCAGCACCGCGAGCACGGCGGCCGCCGGGATCGTGCCGGCGGCCCGGCCGACGATGGCCCATCGCAGGCCACTGAGGTCGATCGCGCTACGTTCGCGCACCGTCAGCAACGCCGTGAACACCATGCTCGAGGCCAGCACGGGACCCGGCACGAGCCGGCTGTCAATCAGGATGAGCATCGGCGAGCCGAGGATTCCCATGCCGAACCCGACGGCCCCCTGAAGGGTAAACCCGACCCCGCCGCAGAGGATGACGAGGAGCGTGTCGAACGGGGACATGTGCGCGGCAGGCCGGAACGTGTGACGATGGGGCTTCGGACACCGAACTTGAAGTGCCGCTAGCGTACCATGGGACGCAACGGCGATGCCTAAGTCACCCTCGAACGTCGTCACGCCCGCCCCGGCTGCGTCTGTCGTGCTGCTGCGCGACACCGACGCCGGGCCCGAGATCCTGTATCTGCACCGAAACCCCGACCTGCGGTTCATGGGCGGGTACTGGGTGTTCCCGGGAGGACGGGTCGACCCGGCAGATCATGTCTCCGGCGGCGACACCGACGGCGCCGCCGGGCGGGCGGCCGCCCGCGAAGCCCACGAAGAGGCCGGCGTTCGGGTCGACCCGGTGGATCTGCACCCCGTCTGTCAATGGACAACACCGGTGTCCAGCCCGATCCGGTTCGCCACCTGGTTCTTTGCCGCGGCATCGAACCCGGAGATGGTCCGTGTCGACGGGGGCGAGATCCGCGACCATCGCTGGCGGCGGCCCGAGGACGCGCTGCAGGCCCACCGGGCGGGCGAGATCAAGTTCGCGAACCCCACATTCGCACTGACTACGCGACTGTGCGGGCACGCCACGGTGCGCGACGCCCTCGCAGTGGTCGATACCTGGGAGTGGGAACAACTGCTCGGCCGCATCCACCCGGTCGAGGGCGGTCGGGTGGCGCTCTACGCCGAGGACTGCGGATACGAGACCGGCCACATCGAGTGCGAGGGACCCCGCCACCGAATCTGGATGCTGGACACCGGCTGGCGTTACGAGCGGGCGTTTCAGCCATTGATATGACTGTCACGTCACGAGATGCTCGTCGCGCGTAGACGCGGCGAACGGGCATTCGTCATGATGCTGCCGATCATCGCCGCCGCGTTCGCCCTGCTGCTCGGCGCGATCGGTCTCTACGGCGTCATCTCCTCCGCCGTGGTGCAGCGCCGCCGGGAGATCGCCATCCTCATGGCGATCGGCGCCGAGTGAACGTCCAACGAACCGTTTCCGCGGAACGGCCGCCCGACCACGTGGACGAGGACCCAAGGGTCCGAACCTATTTTCGACCTGGCCCTCGGCCGACGTCCGACGCGTCCGGGAAGCGGGCCTGCAGCTTGCGCATCCCCCGGAGCCAGCGGTCGTAGTCGGCGGTCTTCCGACGGACATACTCGAGCACCTCCGGGTGCGGCAGGATGAGGAACCGCTCGTCGCCCAGCCCAGCGACGACTGCGTCGGCCACCTGCTCCGGCTCCAGCATGCCGTCGACCGCCGAGACCGTGCCGGCGTCGACACCCGCCGTCATCGGTGTGCGGACCGCCTGCGGGCACAGCACCGAGACCCCGATGCCCTGGTCGCCATAGGTGATGGCGAGCCATTCGGCGAACCCGATGGCCGCATGCTTGGTCACCGAGTACGGCGCCGACCCGATCTGACTGAGCAGCCCGGCGGCCGACGCCGTCTGCAGCAGATAGCCGTGCCCCCGGGAGAGCATCTTTGGCAGGACAGCGCGCGCCGCGTGGATGTGCGCCATGACGTTGACGTCCCAGATCGACTGCCAGCGATCGGTTGAGACGTCGATGCCCCCGGGAATGAACACCCCGGCGTTCGAGCAGAACAGGTCGATCGGCCCGACCTCCGCCTCGGTGTCGTCCACCACCCGGACGACCTCCGACCCCAGGGTGACGTCGGCGGTCATGGCCGTGCCGCCGACCTCGGCCGCCACACGCCGGGCGCCGTCGGCGTCGATATCGACCACCACCACGTGACGCGCGCCCTGGGCTGTGAACCGGGAGGCAAGCGCCCGGCCGATGCCGCTGGCCCCGCCGGTCACAACCGCGATGGAGTCCTTGATCCGCATCTAGTCCCTAGACGGGGCTACGCCCCGAACCCCCCGCGGGCGCTCGCGGGGGCCCCGAGAGCCCCACTCCGCGCCCGCGGGGCGCGCACCTGCGCGCCCGGCCGATGCCGGCGGCGCCGCCGGCGACGACCGCGATTCTATGCTTGAGCCGCATCGACCGCATCTGTTGAAATGTCTCCGCGAGCCTTGATGCGGGGCCCATGCAGCTGCCCAGAGAGAGATTATGCCCTCAGACCCGCACCCGCACATCCACACCGAGATCGAGCCGCTGGGCGACACCGGTCGCCTGGCCCAGGTCACGGTGGACAACCCAACGCGTCTCAACGTCCTGGACTCCGATCTGATTCGTCAGTTGAGGGCGGCGATCAGGGCGCTCGGGCCGGACCGTCAGCTGCGCTGCGTCGTACTGAGGGGTGCCGGCGACCGGGCGTTCATCGGCGGGGCCGACATCCGCGAGATGGTCGGTCTCGACGCGGCGACCGCACACGCGTTCATCACCCGCTTGCATCTGGCGTGTGCGGCGATCCGCGAGCTTCCGGTGCCGGTCATCGCTCGTATCCACGGGTACTGTCTCGGCGCCGGACTCGAGATTGCCGCCTCGTGCGATCTGCGGGTGGCGAGCGACGACGCGACGTTCGGCATGCCCGAGGTCACGGTGGGCATCCCGTCCGTGATTGAAGCGGCCCTGCTTCCGAGGCTGGTCGGGACCGGACGGGCGCGGGCACTGGTCTACACCGGGGAATCGATCTCGGCCGCCGACGCCGAACGGTGGGGGCTGGTCGACCGAGTCGTGCCCGGGGTCGAGCTCGACGACACGACCCAGACCTGGGTGCGGGCCATCGGCGCCGCGGGCCCCGAAGCGATTCGTCTGCAGAAGAGCCTGATACGACAGTGGGAGGCGATGCCACTCGACGACGCGATCCAGGCGGGGATAGGATGCTTCACGAGCGCCTACGACAGCGACGAACCGCGCCGGCGCATGCAGGCGTTCCTGGACCGCAAATCTAGCCCCCAGAGAAATCGTGAGGGCTGATGTCGAGCTCTGGAGGGAGACCTAGATTAGTTCGCATCCATCGACTCGATCTCGCCATACATCAGACCGCCAAACTGGCCGTGTTGCCAGGACCCACCGTAGCGGTCGTCGTAGAAAAAAACCCGCGCGGTGAAGGTTCCAAGGGTGGGAATCGTGAAATCGGTGATGGTGACCATCGGCGTGTCGCCGGCCCAGGCGATGGGCACGACTACCGGCAAGGTTACGTCGACGCTACCGTAGACCATGTGGACATCGAACCGCCACCGGTCGTCACCGACCTTGACGGCACGCGTGATCTCGTAGCGCTCGGGGCTGCCGCCACCGGTGTCGCGCCCCTCGATGGTGAAGTGCCCGACGAGGACCACGTTCTCCATCCGTTCGGTGAAGTCCCGCTCCAGCTCGGTCAGCGACGCGATCGGCACGGCCTGTCCGACACCTGTCTTGGCCACCCCCCAGCCGAGCGCGAACATCACCACGAGAGCCACCACCACGGCGCCGATCCGAATACCTCTCGACATCTGATCTTCCTCCTGGTCGCCGAAAGCGAGTGGGTCAAATTATACCGCCTTCCAACCGGGTCAGCCGGTCTCCGAGATTGGTAACGGGCCATCGGTGTGGTAGGGTGGTCGGTAAGTGTCTGTTACTGAAGTAGTGAGGAGAATATCGATGACGCGATCCAGCACACTCGGTCGTCCGGCGGCAATCGGCGTAGCATTGGCGCTGGCTACACTGGTTTCTGGTGCCTCGAGCACCGCGTCGGCGCAGGGCGACGTCACGTTCACGAAAGACGTCGCGCCGATCATCTTCGAGAATTGCGTCTCCTGCCATCGCCCGGGCCAGACGGCGCCAATGCCGCTCCGCTCCTACGCCGAAGTGCGGCCGTGGGCTCGCGGGATCAAGGAGCAGGTGGTGAGCGGCGCGATGCCGCCCTGGTTCGCCGACGCCCGTCATGGTTTCTTCAAGAACGACATGCGTCTGGTGCAGGATGAGATCGACACCATCACGCGGTGGGTCGACGCAGGCGCGCCACAGGGTGCCCCAAGCGACCTCCCCGAACTCCCGACCTTCTCTGAGGGGTGGCAACTCGGGGAACCGGATCTGATTGTGACCCTCAACGAAGTTACGGTCCCCGCCGTCTGCGAAGGGAATACTGAGGGGTCGGGCGGCCTACGGTCGGCGCGCCTGAATGCCGCGGGCGCGGCTGAGGGAGGAAGCTCGGGAGCAGGTTGCGTCGGCGGCGATTACTATCCCGACCTTAACCACACGCTAGACATTCCGGAAAAGCGCTGGATCCGCGCGATCGAGGTCAAGCCCAGCAACCGGAAAGTGACCCATCATTCGGTTATTTTCACCACCGGCGGCGCCGCCCAGGGCGCCAGCCGGAGTGGCTTCTTCGACGTGCTCGCGGTCTGGTCGGTCGGCACCAACCCGCACGAGTTCCCGGAGGGCTCGGGCCGGTGGGTGTATCCAGGTCAGACCTGGAACATCAACGCGCACTATCACCCCACCGGCGAGGTCGAGACCGACCGGACACAGATCGGCCTCTACTGGGGTGAAGGCGAGATGCAGAAGGAAGTCGTCGCGGCGCTGGCCGGCACGGTCGGGTTCGAAATCCCCCCCCACGCCAGCAACCACGAGATCCGTTCGTCCTACATCATCGACCAGGACGTCAGCGTCATTTCGTACTTTCCGCATGGGCACGTCCGGATGACCGACATGGACCTGATTGCCAACTATCCGAACGGCGAAAAACGGTCACTGATCAACGTCCCCAAGTACGACTTCGACTGGCAGCTGTTCTACTACCCACAGCAACCGGTACCGCTCCCCGCGGGCACGCGGCTGGACATCATCGCGCACTACGACAACTCGGCCGCGAACCCCAACAACCCCGACCCGAACCGGGCGGTCGGGTTCGGGTTGGAGACCGTTGACGAGATGATGTTCAACGTCTTTGAGTTCATTGCCGACGAGGGGGTAAGCCCGACGCCCGCGAGCGACGAGACACGGCGTGACGCGCTGCTCAAGTCGCTGCCGACCGGGTCGGCGTTCAGCGTCGAGCTTCCGTTCGCGATGCCGTTCGCGCCAGCCACCAACCTGCCGACCGTCCTGCATCTCCCGAAGGACGGTGAGGGCACCTGGTATATCCCGATGCGCGGGGAGCTCCTGGTCTTCCCGGCCGAGAACATCACCTGGGACGGGAACGCCTACCAGTTCGACATGAAGCTACGCCTGGGTCCGATGCAGAGCGACCTCGTGGTCAGCGGTGAGGTCGACGGCGACGGCGCGATCCAGGGAACATTCGAAGCGCAGGGGAACAGCCTCTCGCCCCTCCAGGCATTCGAGGGCGCGTTGGCCGGCGCGGGGAACTGAGGGGCCTAACGGCCCCAGGCGTTGGGCTGTAGGCTTTACCACGTGTGCAGTGAAAGGGCCGGGAGCATCGCTCCCGGCCCTTTTGCTATCTGGCTCCCGCTGAGGCGACGTAGGGCTGCCCGATCAACAGCGCCGGGTCCGCGTCGGCCTTCGGCACGAGTTTCTGGGTGCGCCCCAGCTGGTTGTCGGATCCGTACAGATTGCCATCGGTGTCGACGGCGAACGAGTGCATCTCGAGAAACCGCCCCGGTCCTTCGCTGTCCAGCGCCCATGTGTACAAGCGGTTGCCGTTCAGGTCGAGCTTGATGACCTCGGCCGGCGCAAGCTGGGTCACCCAGGCGTCATACCCGCTCACGATGATGTCGAGCGGGAGACCGAACCCGGGCCAGACCCCGATCGGCGCAATGTTCGCGTGATACCACACCGCGGCCCGTGTCGTCTCGTTGAAGACCTGGACCCGGTGGTTGTCACGGTCGGCCACGTAGATCTGGCCGTCGGGCCCGACAGCCAGGCCGTGCACACCGTTGAACTGACCGCGTCCAGTCCCGCGTTCGCCGAACTCGGTGATGTAGTGGCCGTCGGCATCCAGGATGATGACGCGCGAGTTGACGAGTCCGTCGGCAACCAGCACCCTCCCATCGGGCAGGAACGCCACATCCTGCGGCCCCCCCAGATGGGTCTCGTCGTCACCGCTGACGTTCTTCTCGCCCAGCGTCATCAGTAGCTCGCTCCCATCGTTCGAGAACACGAAAATCTGATGCCCCGTCTCGTGCACCACCCACACGCGGCGTTCGGGGTCATACGGGCTGATCCTGATCCGGTGCGGCCCGGGACCGTCCGAACCTTCGAACAGGTGATCCCACTGGTCCCAGACCGCGATCAGGTTGCCGTCGCCGTCAACGACAAAGATACAGTGCTGCCATGTACGGCGGTCCGCTTCCCGCAGCGCGTTGATCCCGATCGACCCCACGAAACCGGCGAACCCAGGCGGAACCGGGTCGGGCAAACGGGTCTCGCCCCGCTGGACCACGAAGATGCGGTCTGGCGACTCGGGGAACACGCCGGAGTTCCCACCCCACGCGAACCCGTCGTCCGCAAACGGCTTCAGCCAGCCGTCCACAACCTCATACGGACTCGGTCCCCTGGGCCCCAGATCCTGAAGCAACGCGGGCGCGGCACAGAGACCTCCCGCGACAACGGCTACGAGGACAAGAACGGATTTGCGCATGATCGGATTGCCTCCTGAAGCCCCCCGGGCGCGACATCAAGCGGAATCGCGCCCCGACGCCCGCCACCGCAACCAGTGGTCGGCGAGCACGATCGCGACCATCGCCTCGGCCATCGGCACGAACCGTGGGAGCAGGCAGGGGTCGTGACGCCCCTTGGTGCTGACAGTGGTCGGCTCGCCGCTCGCGGTGACGGTCTCCTGCTCCCTTGGCAGGCTGCTGGTCGGCTTCACGGCGGCGCGCAGCACCAGAGGCATGCCGCTCGAGATGCCGCCCAGCATCCCGCCGTGGCGGTTGGTGCGTGTCGCGATCCGACGGGCCGGGGACGATGCCCCCGCCTCGGCGACGTAGAACAGATCGTTGTTCTGGCTGCCCCGCAGCACCGCGCAGCCGAACCCGACCCCGTATTCGACGCCCAGGACGGCCGGTAGGCTGAAGAGCGCCTTCGCCAGGTCCGCCTTCAACTTGTCGAACACCGGCTCGCCGAGTCCGGCCGGCACCCCGGTGGCCACGACCTCGGCAACCCCGCCGATCGAGTCGCGCGCCTCGCGCACCTGCTCGATCAGCGCCACCATCTCGGCCGCCCGCGTGGCGTCAGGACACCGGACAATGTTTGGAGTGCCGTCCGGCAACCGCTCGACCTGCTCGAGGGTCACCGCGGCCGGGTCGGCGATGTCGGCCACGATGCCGCCGACCTGCCGGACGTAGCCGATCACCCGGCCGCCGAACGCCGACGCGATCAGCTTCTTCGCCACCACGCCGGCGGCGACCCGCACCGTCGTTTCACGGGCGCTCGACCGGCCGCCACCCCGGTAGTCGCGTGCGCCGTACTTGGCGTCGTAGGTGAAGTCGGCGTGCCCCGGCCGGTATGTGTCCTTGATGTCGATGTAGTCGCGACTACGCTGGTCCTTGTTGCGAATCAGCACCGCGATGCTGGTGCCCGTAGTCTTGCCCTCGAACACGCCCGACAGAATCTCGGGCACGTCCGGCTCGTCCCGCGGCGTGACGATCCGGCTCTGCCCCGGGCGCCGGCGTGCCAGGTCCTCGGCCAGGTCCGCCTCGGCCAGCGGCAACCCGGGCGGGCAGCCATCGATGACGACGACATACCCCGGACCGTGCGACTCGCCGGCCGTCGTGATGCGGAAGCTGTGTCCGAACGAATCACCGGGCATGGGGAGATCTTACGACACTAGGACTCGAACCGACGCACGGCGGCAGGCCTGATAGGATGACGGGTTGAGCACCTCTACCGCTGACCCTCTCCCAGGGGGAGAGGAAGAGAGCATCCAGGGGCGCTCTCAGCCTGCGTCCGATGATCACGCCACCTTCCCCCTCGAGCAGGCGGCTGATACGCCGAAAATGATGGAACGCCGCGAAGTAGTCTGCCAGATCGTCCTGACGACAGACCGAGACGATGAGCCTGCCGCCTGACCCTGTGACGAGATTCCGCGCGATCATCTTCGACCTGGGCGGCGTGGTGCTCGGGTCGCCGCTGCCGGCAATTGCCGCCTACGAGACCCAGACCGGGCTGCCCCCGCACTTCGTCGCCCGGCTGGTCGTCGAGGGTGGCGACGACGGTCCCTGGGCGCGTTTGGAGCGGGGCGAGCTGGACGCACAGGCGTTCGGCGCGGCATTCGAGCAACAAGCGGTCGCCGCCGGGTGCCGCCTGGACGGCGCCAGCCTGCTCGGTCGCATTGCAGACGCAACGGTGGTGCGTGCGCCCATGCTGACAGCGGTCCGACGGCTGCGTGACGCTGGGCTCCGCGTCGCCGCGCTGACCAACGCCTGGGCGACACCGGACCGTGAGTCGCGCGTGGCGTCGCTGGCACACGAGTTCGACTGTTTCGTCGAGTCGTTCCGAGTGGGGATGCGCAAGCCGGAACCGCGGATCTACGAGCTGGTGTGCCGACGACTCGACGTCCAGCCCGCGGCGGCCATTTTTCTCGACGACCTGGGCGGCAACCTGAAACCGGCCCGCGCCATCGGCATGACGACCATCAAGGTCGGAGACGCGGCCCCCGCGATCGCCGAGCTCGAGCGCCTCTTGGACGTCTCACTTCAGGCGTCGGTCGAACCCGAGCGTCATACCTGAATCACGAAGCCTCGACGGCTCGGCACTGATTTCTCCTAATTCAACCCCATCCCGATCACCAGCCCCATCGCGATCCCGACGCCGACGAAGATCGACCCGACCACGATCCCGACGGCGACGTTGCCCTTGGCCAGCTCGGCGTGCGCGTCGAATGGGGTCAGCCGATTGAAGACGCGGAATGCGACCGCCATGAAGACGATCGTCAGCACCGCGCCCAGGATCGCGTAGACGAAATTGAGGACAAGAATCGAAAGTTCCATCAGGGTCCGTAAGGAGATAAGAGTAGCATCTCTGGGCGTCGAGGCGCCCGGCCGGCCAGGCGTGAGGAGCGCGCATACCGGGAGGACGTAAACGACGAGCAACGCAGTCGGGCGGGATGCATCGACGGCCAGAATGGCACTGTGATTTCCTTACGGGCCCTCACCGCAGTACCTGCCTGATGTCGAGGATCCGGGCCACGTAGGCCACGGTCTCCTGGCTGCGTCGGCCGGTGACCCGCGGCAATTCCCCGGCGACCGAGTCCCACAACATCGCGTTCAGGCCCTCGCCCAACGCGAACTGCTGTGCCCGGAGAATGCTTGACCGACCGGCGTTGTACGAGCCGAACGTGAACTTGAGCCGTTCAACCAGCGAACGGTCGGCCGCCCACACCACGAAGTGCTGCCGGTCGTACCAGATGCCGGCTGCGATGTTCCAGCGTGGCTGGTCGAGGGACCCGGTGATCGCCGGATTCTTGCGCTGAATCTCCGCGAAGGTGCGCGGCATGATCTGCATCACGCCGACCGCCCCGACCGGGGACCGGGCATCCTCGCGCAGGTTCGACTCCGCCACCGCCTGCGCCTTGAAGTAGTGCCAGTCGAACCCGACGCCGAAAAACCGTTTGCTGTACTTGGTGAAGTGCTGGTCGTAGGTGGTGAACCGCTTGTAGCGGGCGAACGCCGCCAGGTCGTCCGGCGCGATGCCTTGCTGCGCCGTGTACACGACCGGCCCCAACGCCAGCGTCAGGAGCGCGAGCAACGCCAGCCGCCCCCACCGACGCCAGCTCGACGGGGCGATCATTCCCTACGCCTCTTCCAGCGCGCCATGACCAACGTCGTCAGCCCGAGCATGATCTCGTCGATGAACGGAATCGGGTCCGGCACCAGCAGGTCGACCACAAAGAGCGCGCCGGCCACCACGAACAGCTGCCAGGACCGCAGACGCGACAGCCACCCAAGAAGGCCGCTACCGGACATGCTCGCGGTAGAAGGCCAGGGTGCGCGACCAGCAGGTGGCGGCGTACGCCGCGTGGTAGGCCTGGGCGCGAGTGTCGTTGAAGAAGGCGTGGTCCGCCCCCTCGAAGACCGTGATGTCGACCGACTTGCCGGCTGTCTTCAGGTCGGCTTCTAGCTGACGCGCCGCCGCGGGCGGCACGAACTCGTCCTTCTCGGCGAAGAATCCGAGCACCGGCGCCTCGAGCGTCGACAGGTTCGGCGTAACCTTCGGGTGAATGCCGTAGAACACGACACAGGCGCCGACCGACGCGTTCTCGCAGGCCGCATACAGCGAGAGCTGCCCCCCCATGCAGAACCCGACGGTCCCCACACGCGCGCTCGTCACCTCATCGCGAGCCAACAGAGAATCGATGGCGCCGCGCAGGTCCTTCTCGACCCGTCCGATGTCGAGCGCCATCATCAGCTTGCCGGCGTCGTCGGGACTCGTCGCGCTCTCGCCGTGATACAGATCGGGTGCGAGCGCCACGAACCCTTCGGCGGCGAAGCGGTCGGCTACCTCCTTGATGTGGTCGACGAGCCCCCACCACTCCTGCAGCACGATGACACCCGGCCCGCTGCCGGCCGCCGGCACCGCCAGATACCCGCTGCCCGTCTTGCCGTTGCTCGGAAACTCGACCATCGATCCCGACATCACGTTTACTCCTTGGCTGCACCCGACGACCCTGCTTCTCCCGCCGTGGCCTCCTGACCGCCGCCTTGGCGACGGCGGTCGGCGGAGGCGGCTCAGTTCTGGCCGTGGGTCACGCCGGCGGTGTCAACCTCGACGACCGACAGACTCTGGGCCAGGTTCTCGACCGAACCACCGGCGACACCGGCCGACCCCCTCAGCGGGGCGTAGACCTCGAGGCTCGCCTGCAGGAGCGTGCCAGCGTACAACGCACGCGCCTCGTCGGCGTTGAGCCCTGCGCGGTGAATCATCCAGTCCCGGTAGTCGACCTGGGCCGGTGCCGCGAAACCGGCCACGCCGGCGCCACCCAGCACGAACCGGTCCGGCTGGAGCCGTTCGACGACCGAGCCCGCAAGTTCCCCGTCAACGAACAGCAGCGTCTCGCCACGCGCCACGTAGTGGCTCAGCACGACGTGATGCCACGCGCCGTCGGTGGCGTCTTGGTTCGAGACCACGGTCGCGCCCGAAGATGCCACGTAGGTCAGCCGCTCGTCGATCACCCCGACACGGGTGCGGGTCCGGCCGCTCGGAGCCAGGTCATAGACGTCGATCTGCCGCCGCTGCCGTCCGTACGCAAGCTGCGTCACCGAGGTCTCGAGCGTCTGCCCCGCGACCGCGGCCACCGTGCCGTCTCCGCTCGGCCGCACAAGGAAACTCACGGCGAAGGACCGCATCGGCGCGTCCGGTGAGAACGACAGCGGCGCGGCGGAACCGCCCTGCACCCGGACGAACCCGGGGTCGGCTGACGCGCGCGGCAGCGGCTTGCCGGCCGCCAGCGCGTCAAACAGGCTCGGCACGAAGGCGTGGGCCATCTCGGTGTGCCCGGCCGAGTTCGGATGCAGGGGATCGGCGACGAACCCCGTCGCCCACCGGCCACCACCGTCATCGATCGCGCCGAGCAGGTTGACGCTCGGGACGTCCCAGGAATTGATCAGCAGGTTCATCCGACGGGTGTATGCATACTCCCGCTCGTTGAAATCGCCGCGGGTATAGCACAAGGTCACGACCGGGACTATTCCTTTTGCGCGGGTCCGCTCGACCAGGGTCCAGAGACCGCTGGCGTACTGATCGAAGATGCGGTCCGCCTCATCCTTCGTTGCCGTGCACCGCCGGGTCTCTCCGGACGCGCACGCCATGATGCCCTCGTTGCCGAGCGAGAGCGCAAGCACCGCGAAGCCTGGATCGACGGTCGTCAGATACCGCGTGTCGGGTTCCGGCGCGCCCTCCGGCTCGAACCGCGGCGCGATCGTGATGGTGTTGTCGCCGCCCCGCGACCGGTTCAGCACCTCCCACCCACGCGGCTCGAGCAACGTCCGCATCCGGCCGGTGTAGCCCCCCTGTCCCGTCTCGTCGCCGGTCCCGTTGGGCACCGAGGAGCCGAAAAAGGCGACGCGGTGTTCGCGGTTAGCGGTGTCGGCCCCCTGCTGGGCGACCAGACCAATCGTCGCGAGGAGACACAGCGCAACGACGAACGACGGCAGGCGCGGTCTGATGGACATGGCGATCTCCTTACGCGACGACGCGGCGGATTTTCCGATTCAGGCTGTGGATCTTACGTCGCACGACCCGGAGCTCCTTGTGGTCGTGCGCCTCGATCGCCGCGTTGCGGGCAACCCGGAGCTCGCGCATCTGCGCCTTGATCGCCGCCTTGTCGATGCCCTTCACGGCGTGCTGCTCATGAGACTCGACGCCGAGCACCTTGCACACCAGCGCCAACAGATCCGCCTTCTTCAGTGATCTGTATCCCTTGAGGTCGTCCGAGTCCTGCGCCTCGGCGATCTCGCGAAGCCCGGCCACGGTCATCTTGTGGAGCTCGTCGTATGTATGTGCCATAAAGTTCTCGCGATGCGTGCCTAGAGCCGCCGCTCACGGATACCGGCGTGGCCTCACCGTGCAAGCAGCATAACACCGAGCGTGCTGCCGCGGAGCGCTCCTGGGGCCGGTGCGCTACCGCCGCGTGTCAGCCGACACGTCGCGCTCGAGCGCGCCCTCCGCGTCATAGAACGCCACGCTGGCCCGGCCGTTGTCGGCGACACCCAGGACCAGGCGTGGACGCGTGCCATCGCCCAGGTTGACGACCGTCGAGCCCTGCACGGTGCCCATCGCCAGGCGTTGGGCACCGGCCGCATCCCACAGGTACAGGAACGGCGCGTCGTCTGCGGCCACCACGAGACCGACACCCCGTTGACCCGCGGTGTTGAACAGGCTGATGCGCGGCGTCCCCTGGTCGCCGACGGTCATCCGGAGCCGGGTCCGCCCGCGGTCCACCAGGCCAACAATCGGGGTGCCGCCGAAAGACCCGATGAGCACGCTTCGTGCCGCCTCGTCCCCGACCGTGATCACCGGCTCGTCGTCCCGAACGCTCGCCGACAGTCGGCCGACCCCGGCGGGGTTGTTGAACCGGAGCACCGGGGTGCCGTCCGGGTCCGCGCCGACGACGCCGCGCACCGTCCCGTCCGGTCCGTAGAAGGCCAGCGAGGTCATCCCCCGCTCATCCTCGCCGGCCAGCACGGCCCGCAGGCGCCCCTCCCTGTCGACAATGTTGATCTGCGAGGCGGTTACGACATCGCCCCCCTGGGCGCCGAGACGTGCCGTCAGGACGAGGTTCGACGCCGCCCCACCGACCAGAGACGCCAGCAGCATCGCCCCGATCATCCAGCCACGTTGCCATGACATACCAATCTCCTCCTCTCCCACGTCGGAGGCGCCGGCCTCCCCAGTCCGCGCGACGAGCAGCCCGAACCAGCACGCCAGACTATTCGCCGTCGGCTTCGTCCACGGCGCTGAAATGTCGGCCACGGGTCTCCGGCCCCAGCCAGATCATGGCGGCCACCAGCAGCCCCGACCCGACGATAGCCAAGCGCATCGCACCGCCGATCGTCATCCCACCATCCTGCAGTTGCCCCAACACGAGCGGTGTCACCGACCCGACCGCCGCACCGACATGGTAGGACAGCCCCGGTCCGACCCCACGCACCGCGGTCGGGAACCGCTCGGTCAGATAGGCCGGCGCCATCCCCCAGATCCCGCCCCCGGTAGCGCCCATCAGCGCCGCACCGACCAGCAGGCTTTGCGTGCTCGATGTGGTCAGGAAGAGCGGCACCGACGCGAGACCGGTCAGGGCGGCCAGGGTCACCGCCCCCCGACGGCCGAGCACCCCCTCCGACGCCCGCCCCCACAGCGCGATGCCCACGATCGCCCCTAAGTTGAACGCCACCAGATACCGGAGCGGGTCCAGTTCGAGCTCTAGCAGGAAGGTCGGGTACCAGAAGGTGATCGAGTAGTAGGAAAACATGAACATCGAGATCAGCAGCGAGCTCTGGATGGTGACCCAGAGCAGATCCGGTCGCAACAGCCGGACGAGGGACACCCGGTCCTCAAGCGAGCGCTTCCCCGTTTCCTTCAGGTGTCGTTGCCGCGCCAGCCAGACCGGGCTCTCGTGCACGCCGGTGCGGATCCACAGCACCAGCAGCGCCGGGATCACCCCGGTCCAGAACATCACACGCCAGCCGAGCGAGGACCCGGGTGTGTCGCTGAACGGGTCCGGCATTTCGTTGAAGACCGGGTAGACATACGAGAAGGTCAGCGCCGACAGGATGTAGCCCCAGTACCACCCACCCTGCAAGAGCCCCGACGCCAGCCCGCGTAGCCGGGTCGGCCAGTGCTCAAGTGCCAACGGCATCCCCGCCGCCCACTCCCCGCCCATGCCGATGCCAAAGAGCGCCCGGAACGCGAACAGCATCGCGTACGAGGTGGAGAATCCGCTCAGAAACGCGAACAACGAGAACCAGAGGATCGACAGCATCAGCGGAAGCTTGCGGCCGTACCGGTCGGCCATCACACCAGCGCCGAGCCCGCCGACCAGCCGGAACATCAGTGTCACGGTGCCCAGCGCACCCGCCAGCGCCGCATCCACCGTGAAGCTCTCCTGAATGTCGATCAGGATGAACGTCATGATGGTGAAGTCGAACCCGTCGAGCAGCCAGCCGAAGAAGGTGGCGAGGAAGGCTCGCCACTGGCGGCCGTCGACCTGGCGATACCAGGGGCCGGGGGATTCGCTCACGCTCTGCTCTAAGCTCATTGGGCTACGGGCTTCAGGCTGCAGGCTGCAGGCGCCCGGGTTTCGTCGCGGGGCTGCCCAGTTGGACGCCGGACCGGCAGGGCGGAAAAATGGGCCTCCGGCAGGTCCAGTCCTCGGTTGCGGTGTGGGCCAGCGTACCAAGAAGCGGGCGATAGGTGGGCACGTCGTACCAGGGCAGAGCGTTGGCGGTGGCGCCACAACTGCCTGCCGCCCGTTTTACTCACTGACGCTGTTCGTCCTGCCTCACGGCCTCCAGCCGGACAGCCCCCCGGCACCGCCCTCCTGCCTCCTGTCTCGTGAGAGCGCGCGGCGGGGCCGAGGATCTCGTAGACGCCGATGCGGGAGCCTGGACTGAGGGCCATGACGGCGCAGGGGACGCTGATTGGTGAAGCGTCCGATTATAGCGTCCGGGCTTGCGACCACCACCCTATAATCGGAGCTGTGACGGATGATACGATTGTGGGTCGTCTGGGCGCGTTCTTCGAGGCCGGTCACCACGAGGCGGCGGTCTGTCTCTTCGGCAGCGAGGCCCCGGCGACGCGACCGATTCGAGTGACGTGGACATCGCGGTCCTCTATGTCGCCGCGAGAGACTACAATGATCGGGGAGACGGTCGCTACACACACCGGACTCCACACCGAGGCAAGCGGTCTGTTCGACGCGTTCCAGGCCAGCCGGCGTACCGACGACAACTAACTGGAGGCTCCTAGAATGATTACCCCAACCGCGCGTCTGCGACCCGTCATCGGCGCGCTGCTTCCGCTCGCCATCATCATCTTCGGCGCACCCTGGACTACGAGCCAGGAGGTGTCGGCCCAAGCCCAGGAGGTGTTCGTCAGCGTCATGGACGCCAGCGGCGAGCCGGTGACCGACCTGACCGCCGAAGAGTTGCTTATACAGTGGGACGGCATGGACTGCGAGACGCTCAACCTCGAGACGCTCAACTGGCCGGTACGTCTCACCATCTTCGTGGACAACGCGGACGGTGCCCAGGGCCGCATGAACCCCTCAGCGGCTGCCACCGCCCAACAGAACGCCCGGGTAGCGCTTCAAAATATGCGCGAGGGGCTGAAGCTCTTCCTGGATGAGATCCCGGAGGAGGTCGAGGTGGGGATGGCAACCCTCGCGGGGCGAGCACGGTTCTTGACACGGAACCCACGGTACACCACCGACAGAGAGGCGCTCGCGCGTGCTATCGACCTGATGATACCGGACGCGGCTGCGGCCCGCTTCAGGGATTCGTTGGTCGAGGAGGCGGAGGCACTGAACGACGAGGCGGAACGCCAGTATTTCCCGGTCATCGTGGTGCTCTCCAACGACGGCGCCGAGGGGAGCACCAGTCAGCAGAACGCCTTCGAGCGCGGCTTCCAGCGTCTGATCGCCAACCAGGCGACGATCCACACGCGGCTGTTCACGGCCGGCAACCCGGCCGTGGGGCACGGTCAGACGCAGGTGGCCATCAACCTCGGAAATGCGACGCAAGGCACCTTCGAGCAGATCGCCGTCAGCACCGGGTTCCGCACCATGCTGCCGGAGCTGGGCCGGGACATCGCCCGCAAGCACCGTCTGGTGAGCACCCAGTATCGAGTGACCTACGCCCCGCCGGCTGGCGCATCCGACCAGCCTTCCATGGGAATCCTGACGAGTCGTCAGGATGTCACCATGATCCCGACGATAGACGGAAACGTGCCGTAAGGACGGAAGACAGCCCAAAGTCCGAAGTCGATGTGTGGCGCCTGCCCTAGCGCGCTCTGATCAGCGCCGAGGGAAGAGGTCCGGGTTGTCCGTGAACACGCCGGTGGCACGCAGATCGTCAAACAGATACCGCATATACGCGCCGGCATCCGCGTAGCCAGCCGGTAGCCGGGTGGCTCTCACGGTGTAGGGATGCATCTCGAGGCCGTGGGCACGAGCCGCATGGCCCCGGGAGGGATCCTCCACGAGCAGCGCGATCGCCGGGCCGACGCCGGTCGCGTAGCTCGCGACGTCGGCGAGCCCCTCCCCGCCGAGCAACGCCTCTTGCCCCCCACCAACGAGCTGAATCAGCCGGTAGGTGTCGCCGGCGATGGCGTGGAGCCGCTTCAGACTCTCGGGGCTGAACGACTGCACGTAGATCGGGGTGGCGGCCTGCCCCGCGTGCGTATCGAGCCCATTGGCGGCGAACACCCGGACCAACTCCTCCTCCATGGTGAACCCCAGCGCCTCGTATTCCTCGGGTGCCTTGGTCTCCGGATACATCCCCGCCGTGCCCTTCACCAGGTCGATCGCCTCCTGGAACGTCGGCACCCGCGCGCCGGCGAACTCCTCGCTGAACCAGGAGCCGGCGTCCAGCGTCTTGATCTCCTCGAGCGTGAAGTCCGACACGCGCCAGACCGGCCGCGTCTCGCCACCCGTCTTCACCTCGGTGGCGCGGTCCGGGAAGACCTCCTCGACGTTGGTCGTGCGGTTCAACGTCGTGTCGTGGAGACACACCAGCACGCCGTCCCTGGTCAACTGGAGGTCCTGCTCGACGTAGTCGGCGCCCATCTCGATCGCCAGCGCATACGCCACCAGGGTGTGCTCCGGCGCGTAGGCGGAGGCGCCCCGGTGCGCGATGTTGACCGGGCTGACCGGGTCGACCGCGACGGCGGTGGTCGCCGCTGGTTGCGGTGTCTCGACCGGTATCCCGCGCGGCTGCGGCTCACCGCACGCGACGAGACCGAGCGCGACAACGACGAGTAGGAACCGGAGGCGACGTCCGAGGTCTGTCAGCATACGGCGCACCCTGTTACATCCCGGCGCGCGCCTTCACATACTCGGCCACCTGCTGATGGGTCGCGAACCACACGTCCCCCTTCGCCTGGATGTGCGCAATCAGCTCCTCGAGGATGATGATCCGGGAGCGGTGGCCGATGATGTGCGGGTGGGTGGTCAGCAGAAACATCGTGCCTTCCTCGTAGGCTTTGTCGAACTCGTCGAGATAGACCTGGAGGAGCTCGCGGGGCGGCGTGTAGTTGCTCCCCCTGGGGTTCATCAGCGGCGCGTCATCGAGAATCCATTCCACCGGCAGCTCGACCATCCCGGTCGGCTCGCCGTCGGCCAGCAGCTCGTAGGGTCGGTCGTCCGCCATCAGCGAGCTGTCATACAGGAAACCCAACCCGCGAATGATGCTCAGCGTGTTCGGGCTGAAGTTCCACGAGGGCGCGCGGTAGCCGACCGGCCGCGTGCCGGTCGCCTGCTCCAGGTAGCTAAGCGCCCGACGGACCAGCTCGCGCTCGGTCTCGGCGTCGAGCTCCGTGTTCAGCTCGTGGATCCACCCGTGCACGCCGAACTCGTGTCGCCCCGACGCCTGGATGACGTCGACCATGTCCGGCGCCAGGATCAGACTGACCGCCGGGATGAAAAACGACGCCGGGATCGCGTGCCGGTCCATCAGGTCGACCACCCGGCGCAGCCCAACCCGCGCACCATACTCGCCCTGCGACATCGCGCCGATCGACGGGTTTCCCCGCCGGATGGTAATCGTGTCGTTGTCGACGTCGAACGACAGCGCCACCGCCACCCTGGCGCCGTCGGGCCACGAGGCCGGCTGCAGGCTGCGTCCGGCGCGCACACGACCGGCCACCGCCGTGAGCTCGGCCTCGCTGAGATGGAGGCCAAACTGCGTGGCATCCTGCGCGCGCGGCCCGGCACCGGCCAGAAGCCCAAGCACGGCGATCCAGACGAGACTCCGACTGCGAGCGTGTGTCATGGTCGCCCCTCGGCAGTCGTCTCTTTGGCTTCGTCGCGCTCGCTGATCGGCGGGTTATCGACATGCTCGCCGAAGAACTCCGCGTAGCGCCGGAGACGATCCATCTGGTGCCGCGGCTCGCTGAAGCCGTGCCCCTCCCGTGGATATCGCACGAAGGTCACCGTTTTCCCCAGGTCCTTCAGCGCCTGGTAGAACTCGACCGACTGCTCCACGGGCACGCGGGTATCCTGGCTCCCGTGGAGGATCAGCATGGGGCTGGTGACGTTGCCCACATAACGGATCGGCGAGTGCGCGAGATAGCGCTCCTCGTCGGTCCAGGGGCGCCCGAAGAACGACGCCAGATAGTCCTGGATGTCGTTGGTGCTGTACATGCTGTAGAGATTGGCCAGCCCGGCACCCGGTGAGATCGCCTTGAAGCGGTCGGTCTGCGTCGAGATCCAGAAGCTCATGTAGCCGCCATAGCTCCAACCGTAGCAGATCAGCCGGTCGGGATCGGCCCACCCCTCGGCGATGACGTGGTCCACCCCCGTCATCACGTCGTCGTAGTCGGTGATGCCCCAGTTCTCGATGTTGGCGTTGACGAAGTCCTGCCCATAGTTCGTGCTGCCACGAAAGTTCGGTTGGAGCACGACATACCCGTTCCCGGCGAAGAACTGCGCCTGCGCGTTGAACGCCTCGAGCGAGGCGCCGCTGGGGCCACCGTGCGGGTTGACGATGAACGGGTATCGCCGGCCCTCCTCGTATCCGACCGGCTTCGTCAGCACGCCCTCGACGGTCTGGCCGTCGCTGTTCTGCCACTGCACGGTCTCGACCGCACCGAGCTGCACCGCCTCGTCGCGCAACCAGGCGTTGGCGTCGGTCAGGCGCACCGGGTCGACCAGATCGCGACCCGCCGTGTAGACCTCGCCCGGCCACCCCGGGGTGGTGTGTACCCAGACCCACCGGGTGCCGTCCCTCGCGAGATCCCACCCGCCGGCGCGTCCGGTCGGTGTGGCGCCGACGGTCACGGCGCCGCTCTCGATGCTGACGGTGAACTGCCGGGTCGAGGTGCCCTGTCCGGTCGACCAAAAAATGCGGCGCCCGTCGGGGGACCAGATCGGCGTGGTGAACTGATTGTCGAACTCGTCGAGCAGCGTGCGCGGCACGCCACCCTCGGGCGCGATCAGATACAGCTTCCGAAACATCGTGGTGCTCGCCTCGACCTCGTTGGCGGCGAACGCGATGGCACGGCCGTCCGGCGACCAGCGCGGGCTGACATCGGAGCCTCCGTTCTGGTGGAGCTCGCGTGTCTCGCCGCTCTCGACGTCCACGATCCAGATGTCGCTCTTCCAGCGGTCGTTGGCCGCCGGCGACGGCCGCCGCTCGAAGACGATCCGCCCCGAGTCAGGCGACCAGTCCGGGCTGCTCACCGTGAACGACCCCTCGGTCAGCCGCGTGGCGTCATCCGTCTGGAGGTCCTGGACCCAGAGGTGCGTGCCCCGGAACGTCTCGTCCACCACCAGGGCGTCGTCCCGCTCGGTCCGACGCCGCTCGTCCTCGTCGGTCTCGCCGTCACGCGCCAGGAACAGCAGCTTCGTGCCGTCAGGTGACAGGCGGAACGTCGTCACCGCCTCGTCGTGCTCCGTCAGGGGGTACGCCTCGCCCCCGTCGACCGGCAAGACGTAGACCTGGCTGGGCGCGTCGTCCCCATCCCCGCGCGCCGCGAGAAAGGCGACCAGCGCTCCGTCGGGCGACCAGGCCGGCGCCCGGCTGTCGCTGGTGGCGCGGGTCAACTGCCGGCGCGCGGTGCCGTCGACCCGTACGCGCCAGACCTGGGTTCGTGCCTCGAACTGGTCGTCCTCCATGTCACGCGTGCGTTGGGTGTAGAGCACCCACTCGCCATCGGGAGACAGCGTCGGGCTGCCGACCTGATTGAGACGCAGGGTGTCCTTCGCCGACAGCACCCTGGGGTCCTGCCCCGCCTGCGCCGGGCTCACGCACATCCAACACAGGACGAGACTGCCCAACGATCGTGTCACGCGCAGGTCTGGCATGGTCGTCGTTTTCTTCAGACTGCAGGCTGCAAGACGTACCGGACGCCTGCAGCTCGTAGGCTGCCAGTCTTCGGGCAGCCTATCCCCTCACCCCGGCCCTCTCCCCGAGGGAGAAGGAGACACCCGAGCGCTCTTCTCACCAACCGACCTAGTTGGACGATCGGCGTCCGAGGTGCTCCACGAACCAGTCGACCATCGCAGCTGTCGCCAGCTGAGCGTCCTCGCCGCGGAAGCCGTGGTCGGCGCCCGGAATGATGATCACCTTCGACTCGACACCGTGTTCCTGGAACGCCGCGTAGATGTCGTGGCTGTTGCTCACGGGCACCAGGCCGTCGGCATCGCCGTGAATCAGCAACGTGGGTGGATCGTCGCTGGACACATGGACGATCGGCGACACGGCCGACGCCTCCGAGACGTCGAAGTTCAGCGCCGGGAAGCGTCTGTTCCCGCCGTTATCGGGGGAGGCTCCCCGGGCCAGTGGCCGCAGATCGACGGGCGGGAAATACGCCACGACGGCGGCGACCCGGCTGCTCACCCGCAGCACGGGGTCCTCGGACGACGGGTCCCCGTTGTCGGACGCGTTGCCGAGGATCAACGAGAGGTGACCACCGGCGCTGCCACCCCAAACACCCAGCCGGTTCGCGTCCACACCCAGCCGCCGCGCGTTGAGCCGGATGTACCGGACGGCACGACGTACATCGGGCACGATCTCCGGAATCACAAACTTCGGGCTGCTGCCGTGCCGCACCGCGAACACGGTCAACCCGACGTCGAGCAGCGGCTGATAGCGCCGCTGCGAGACCTCGGCCGGACGCCACTGCGAGCGCCAGCCGCCGCTCACCATGTTCAACACGGCGGCGCCGTTCGCGTTGGCGGGCGTGAACACGTCGAAGGTCAACGCCATGCCGTACTTGTGGCCATAGACCACATCCGGCGTGACCGTCACGTCCTGGGCCTGGACCGCCACCGGGACCAACAGCAGGCCGACCACTGCAACGAGTGCGAT
Organism: Acidobacteriota bacterium; assembly: GCA_015659035.1. Lineage (GTDB taxonomy): Bacteria > Acidobacteriota > Vicinamibacteria > Vicinamibacterales > UBA8438 > NP936. Next base: position 45,995 of record DQNS01000001.1, read on the forward strand.
TATCCTGAACACATGAAACTCCTTCTCGCTCTTCTGTCTGATGAACGGTCGGCGAAGTCCTCCCGGCTTCTCCTGACCCCTACCTTCTGCTTTCTGTGAGCCTTCACCTCGGCATCTTGACCTGCAGCAGCTCGTACATCCTGAGTACCGCCCGCGGATCGACCATCGCCACACGCTGGCCGTAGTGCTCCGCGTGCGCGCTCAGGTCGACACGACCCGCCGCATCCTGGGCCGACACGCCCTCGGCGTGAAGCGACGTCACCTGCCGGTTCAGATCCCTGAGATACCCCTGGAGATGCTCGATCTGCTCGCGTTCACGGAACGGAAGCCCGTGCCCCGGGACCATGATGTCGAAATCGAGCGCCCTCAGACGATCGAGCGATGCCGGCCACTCCTCGACATAGCCGTCCCCCATGTAGGGCAGGCCGCCGGCGCCTGGCCGGCCGACGAAGAAGTCGCCGGTGAACACGATCCGCTCCTGGGGCAGGAACACCAGGGTATCGCCACCGGTGTGCCCGCGTCCGGGAAAGTGGAGCTGCACTTCACGTCCGCCCTTCACCAGCGTCAACGTGTCGCTGTAGGTCACGTTGGGCGGTGTGGGTCGCGTTTCCTGGATCGCGGTCCAGTGGGCCTCCTGGATGCGCAGCTGCGTCTCCATGCGCTGCCGCTCGGCCACGTCCTCGGTCCGACTGAGGCGGGCCTGCAATTGGTCGATCTGGGCCGGAATCCCCTCGGTAAACGACCGGTTGGTGCGCTGGGTGAGGACGTCAGTCTTCAGCATCGTGCGCACGAAGTCGTGCCCGATGATCTCGACGTCGTCGCCGAAAATCTGGTTCCCGTGCGCGTGGTCGAAGTGGTAGTGCGTGTTGAACACATACTTGACCGGCTTGTCGGTCAGGGTCTTGACGCCCTCCACCAACCCACGGGCCGCGGCCGGGCTGACCGACGAGTCGACCAGCATCACGTGGTCGTCGTTGATGATGACCAGGTTGTTGCTCATGACGGTCATCGACCCGGTGCCGATCGCGAAGTAGACACCGTCGGCGATCTCCTCAAAGCGGTGGCTGGGACTGCCGTCCGGGCTCTGGAGAACGGCACCGCGTGTTTGCCACTGGACGGAGAAGACGCCGAGCGCGCCGATTGCCACGGTCATCAGAAATCGCTTCATGACTGCATGAGCTCCTTGCTGCTAGAAAGGGGAGTCGGGGCCCGGCCCCCACGTGCGGGATGACGCCACGCGACCCGTTGGCACTGGGTGGTGATGCTCCACGTACAGATAGCCGGTGTAGACACCGGTGCGGTCGGTGCGCTGCTGGTGGTCACGGATGTGAATGGTGAGCGTGCGCGACACCTTGGCCTCATAGCAGTTACCACGACCGGCCGTGCCGAGATGCAGATACGCCATCCGCTGCTCCGGCGCATGCCGATACCGTGGCCGGTCGTCGGACCCGACATCCGAATAGGCCCCGCCACGCATGTTGTCGAGCGGTGTCGGCCGATGGCCGACCACCCGCCGGTCCCTCCGATCGCCGGACTCGAGTAGCCGAGCGGTGATCGCGTCCCGCAGACGCGACACGTCGAGGCACCTGACAAGTAGACACTCCGGATGCTCATCCCGGTGGTCCACCAGGTGCGAGTGCGGCTCCCCGAGCTGACGCTGCAGCTCGAGCACCTCCGGAAGCGGCGTGCCGAAGTAGACCATCCCCTCCGCGCGCTGGATGGCGTAGCAATCGTTCGGATGCAGGTCCACCACCTCGACCCCACTATGCTGCGCGGGCAGCACCCAGTGATAGGTTTCGGGGTCGGGACGCCGCGGTCGCTGACCCGACTCGGCCGCGCGACCCTCCACTGACGGCGTCACCAGCAGCGACAGCGCGAGACACACGCCGAGCAACCCATCGACCGCCGGCAACCGGACGCGCCGCGCGGCCGCACGGTATAGCCTGGTCACATCGCGGTCATTCTATCTCGTCGTGGACCGCGCGGGGTGAGTCAAACGGCATGGACACGCTATCATATGGCCTCGACAGTGGGACATGAGCGGTAGCCCTCTCGAGGAGCGCAATGATGAGCCGACGAACGTCTCGGGTGCTCGCCCTGTGGAGCGTCGTCGTCCTCGTGTCGTCCGGCGCGGACGCCCAGCAGGGCGCCCCAGCCAGTGGTGAGTGGCCCACCTACGGCGGAGACCTCGGCGGCACGAAGTACTCGCCCTTGGACCAGATCGACGCCGCGAACTTCAGCGACCTCGAGATCTCCTGGCGCTGGCAGTCGTCCGACGCGTTCATGAGCAAGACGACGCCCTCGGGAGGTGAATGGTGGGCCACCTCAGACGTCATCTTCGAGGCGCTGAACGAAGAGGACCCGGACCGCTGGCGAGACGGCCAACCGCCCTACACCAACAACCTCAAGGCGACCCCGCTGATGGTCGGTGGGCGGCTGTTCATCAACATGCCGACCTCGTCCGGCGCCGCGGTCGACGCCCGCACCGGCGACACGCTCTGGGTCTACAACCCGAAGACCTACGAGGCCGGCACCACCACCATGACCGCCCGCTGGAACCAGCGTGGCGTCGCATACTGGAGCGACGGCGAGGCGGAGCGGGTCTTCTGGGGCACCAGCAACGGCTATCTGATCTGCGTCGAGGCCGCCAGCGGTCGTCCCTGCGCCGATTTCGGCGAGAACGGCCGCGTCGACCTGATGCGAGACATCCCACGCGCCGACCGGGACGAGCGCGACTGGTTGAATGCGTTGCTCTACTCGGTACAGTCGCCGCCGATCGTGGTTGGCGACACCGTGATCACCCCGGCGTCGATCTCGTCGTACAACATTACACGCGAGGCGCCGCCGGGCTGGATGCGAGGATTCGACCCGCGGACGGGCCGCACCAAGTGGACGTTCCATACGATTCCGCAGGGCGACGAGTTCGGCAACGACACCTGGGGTGGCGATTCCTGGCGCGTCACCGGCAAGGTCGGGGTCTGGTCGATGATGAGCGCCGACGCGGAGCTCGGTCTCCTCTATCTCCCCACCAACACGGCGGCCCCCGACTACTACGGCGGGCATCGACCCGGCGCGAACCTGTTCGCCGAGAGCGTGGTCGCGCTGGATCTCGAGACCGGCGAGCGGGTCTGGCACTTCCAGGCGGTGCACCACGGGCTGTGGGACTACGACTTCCCGGCGGCGCCGAACCTGGTGGACATCGAGGTGAACGGACGGCCGGTCAAGGCGCTGGCGCAGGTGAGCAAGCAGGGTTTTCTGTATATGTTCGACCGGGTCACCGGCGAGCCGATCTGGCCGATCGAGGAACGTCCGGTCCCGACGGACACCGACATCGCGGGCGAGCTGCCGTGGCCGACCCAGCCGTTCCCGACGCGGCCGGCGCCGTTCGAGTATCAGGGCGCCACGATCGACGACCTGGTCGACTTCACCCCCGAGATCCGGCAGTTGGCGATCGAGGCGGTCGACGGGTTCCGGCTCGGCCCACTGTTCACGCCGCAGAGCCTGACAGGCACGATTCAGCGACCAAGCACCGGCGGCGGCGCCAACTGGTCGGGCGCCGGGGTAGACCCCGAGACCGGGCTGCTGTATGTGCCGTCGGTCAACGCGTACTCGGTCCGCAACTACCGTGACCCGGAACCGGGCGAAGGGGCCACCCTGAACATCATCGAGAGACGCGGGGCGGGCACTCGGGGGCCGACCATGCCGCGGGGGCTCCCGCTGTTCAAACCGCCGTACTCGCGCATGACCGCCATCGATCTCGGTACGGGCGACCACACCTGGATGAAACCAATGGGAGACGGCGAACGGGTCCGCAATCATCCGCTGCTCCGCGATCTGGACCTGCCGCCGCTGGGAGGTGACAGCAGCCGGGCCGGGCCGCTGGTGACCAAGACGCTCCTCATCTATGCGCTGACCTCCGGGGGACTGAGTGGGGGGCCCCGGCTGGTGGCGATGGACAAGGGCACCGGTGAGGAACTGGCGTCGGTCGATCTGCCGCGTGGGGCGATCGGCACCCCGATGACCTATCTGCTCGACGGCCGGCAATACATCGCCCTCACCGTCGGCGGCTCGCCGGTCCCGGAGCTGATCGCGCTGGCGCTGCCGGAACGGTAAAGGCTCATCGGCTGTGGGCTGTGGGCTTTGGCCACCCTTCCGGCTACCGGGCGTGGCCCGCTTTGTCTTGGTGCGTCAGTGAGCGCCCAAAGCCTATAGCCTGTAGCCGGAGGGTCGATCTGTCGTGCGTATCATCTTCGACACCGACTCGGCGGTCTTCAACGACGACGCGGCGGCGCTGGCGATGCTGCTGCAGCGGCGTGACCTGGTCGAGATCCTGGGGGTCACCGTGGTCGCCGGGAACCACACCGTGCCCCAGGGCGCCGAGCACATGCTGCATCTGCTCGAGCTGACCGGCGCAGACGCCGTCCCGCTCTACCTCGGCGCCGACGCGCCGCTCGTCAACACACCCGCGCGCGCCGCCCGACAGGAAGCGCAGTGGGGCCCGATTACGTTCAAGGGCGCGTTCGATGCCGGGCCCGAGGTACTGCCGCCGCACGGAGGACGCATCGCCGCGACTCGCCCCCGGGAGACCACTGCGGTGTCCTTCATCATCGAGACCATCGAAAAGTACCCGGACGAGGTCACGCTCGTGGCGGTCGGTCCGATGACCAACCTGGCGACGGCGTTCCGCCGCCGGCCGGATCTGGCAGGGCGTGTCAAGAGCCTGGTCTTCATGGGCGGTAACGCCCGCGTGCGCGGGAACGTCACCCCGGCCGCCGAGTTCAACATCTGGTTCGACCCCGAGGCGGCCGCCGCAGTGCTGACCGCACCGATTCCGCGCATCGTGATGTTCGGGCTCGACATCACCAACCACGCGCCGATTCGCAAGACGCAGTTCGACGCGATCGTCGCCATCGACACCCCGCTGACCCGCCTCATGCGACACGACATGGGACCGCGGTTCGAGCGCGACCCGGATGCCACCTACTACGTGTGGGACTGCATCACCGCGGCCTGGCTGATCGACCCGTCGGTCGTGACGGTATCGGAACGGCTGCCGATCGAGGTCGACACCACGTTCGGCCCGTCCTACGGCGGCACCCGGGTGAGCGAGGAGCCCCAGGCCGAAGACCGGCTCGTCGAAGTGATGCTCGATCTGGATATCGAGAAGTTCTACGGCATGTACGAAGATCTGCTCACCCGGTAGCACGGTCCTTCAGGGTCGCCCCCTGAGACCCAGAATCTCTCGCGCCTGTGCCGAGGTCGCCACCGTCGCCCCGGTCACCTCCAGGACCCGGACCGCCTTCTCGACCAGCGCGGCGTTGCTCGGGGCAAGCACCCCCTTTTCGAGATACAGATTGTCCTCGAGCCCCACCCGGCAATGCCCGCCGAGCATCGCGGCCAGCGCCACGAACGGAAACTCGGCGCGGCCGATGCCGAAACCGGCCCAGTTGGCGCCGGGCGGCAGCAGGTTGCGCATGAAGACCATCGCCTCGGGTGTCGACGGCGCGCCCCAGGGGACACCCAGCACGATCTGGAAGAGCTGCGGCGCGTCGAAGGCGCCGTCGGCGACCATCTTCGCGGCCAGCTGGATGTGCCCCGCCTCAAACACCTCGAGCTCCGGTTTTACCCCGGCCTCCCGGATGTGGGCGGCCATCTTCGACAGGTGCGCCGGGATGTTGGCGAACACGTGTGGCCCGAAGTTCATGCTGCCCATGTCGAGCGAGCAGATCTCCGGCCGCAGCGCCAGGATGTGCTCGACCCGCCGTTCCGGGGTCGTGATCGTCGACCCGGGTCCGGCGGTCTTCGGGTCCGGATCGCCCGGCACGAACCTGGCGCCTGGACCGGTCGTCAGGTTGAGCACCACATCGATGCCGCTGTCCCGGACCCGCTCGACCACCTCGCGGTAGCAGCCCACGTTCATCGACCCGAGCCTGGTCTCCGGGTCTCGGACATGGATGTGGATGATCGCCGCGCCGGCACGTGCGGCCTCGATGCCGGAGGTGGCGATCTCTTCGGGTGTCACCGGGACGGCCGGGTTCTTCCCCGCGGTGTCGGCGGAGCCGGTCAGGGCGCAGGTAATGATGGTGGGGGTGGGCATGGAAAGGATCTTATACAGCCGCGAAGAAGTCAGAAGTCAGAAAACAACTCGAGGGCTTCACGGTCAGCTTCAGAAACTTGCTGTAGGCTATGTGGTCCCGGGTAACTGGCTTGCGATCGTGACAGATCACCGACTGTGTCCACCGAGACGGTGACCCACAGCCCTCTGCCTTCTAAGAGCATCCGAGATCATGTCAGATTTTCCGATAGCCGGTGCCGACGCGCCGGCCTTTGCCCTGAGGGACCGGAACGGGACGCCGCTGGCGTTTGGCGACGGTGAGTCATCCGCGCCGGCGACCTTGCTCTTCTTCTTCAAGCACGATTGCGCCACGTGCGATCTGACGGCGCCCCTGGTGGAGCGGCTGCACGGTGCGCTCGCGGCCGAGGGACTTCGTGTCGTGGGTGTCTCGCAGGACGCCCCCGCCCAGACCACCGGCTTCGTGGACCGGCACGAGCTCAGCTTCGCGGTGGCGCTTGACACCGCGCTCGAGGTCTCGGCCGAGTACGGGTTCGACGCGGTGCCGGCACTCGTGCTCGCCGGCGACCCCCGACAGGTGCTCTTCAGCTTCGAGGGGTTCGTCAAGCGGGACCTGCTCGAGCTGACCCGGTTGGCCGCCCAGGCCTGTGGTGCGGCAACACCCGAGATCGTGCGCGACGAGGACCAGCTGCCCGAACACCAACCCGGCTGTGGGTCGAAGGTGCATGACCCGGATGTCGCCCGACGGCTGGCGGTGCGCCGTGGCGCGGCGACACTCGGCGCGCGGCGGGTGCGGATCCCGATCGATGACGACCCGTTCGAGTTCATGGCGGCCCAGGGGCTGGACGACGGCCTTCCGGTGGTGCCGCCCACCGAGGAACGGGTGCTGCGGATGCTGCAGGGGACCATGCGCCCCGCGTCCGCGGTCGTGGCCCACATCCCGCCGAACCTGGCGCCCGCAACCGTCGAGAAGATCGCGGTGAACGCGGTCATGGCGGGGTGCCGGCCCGAGTATCTGCCAGTGGTCATCGCGGCGACCGAGGCCGCCTGCACCGACGCGTTCAACCTGCACGGGGTTCTGGCCACCACCTACTTCGCGACGCCGGTCATCGTCGTCAACGGCCCGATCCGCCACGAGATCGGCCTCAACTGCGGCGGCAACCTGTTCGGGCAGGGCTTCCGGGCCAATGCCACCATCGGCCGCGCCTTGCAGCTGCTGGTCCGCAACGTCGGCGGCGGACGGCCGGGCGGCGTCGACATGTCCACGCTCGGTCAGCCAGGCAAGTTCACCTGCTGCGTCGGCGAGAACGAGGAAGAGAGCGGCTGGGAGCCGCTGCACGTCGAGCGCGGGTTCGGCAGGAATACGAGCACCGTGACCCTGTTCGCCGGCGAGGCGCCGCGGGCGATCCGGGACCAGTTGTCACGCACGGCGCGCTCGCTCGGCGCCAGCGTGGGGTTGTGTCTGGAGGCGATGGCGCACCCGAAGCTGCACCGGATGGGCGAGGTGCTGCTGGTCGTGAGCCCCGAGCATGCCCGCACCTTCGCGCGGGACGGCTACAGCAAGACGGACCTGCGCGCCCGGATCCAGGAGGTGACGGCCCGGCCGTTACGCGAGCTGCTGCCGGACGACGAGTGTCAGAAGGGCATGGCACTCAGTGCGATACCGCGGGAACTCCTGGGATCCGACGGTCGGCCGACCCCCGATGCGCTGGACACCCCACTCGCGAAGTTCAAGCGCGACGAAGATATCCTGATCATCGTGGGGGGTGGGACGGCGGGCAAGTTCTCGGCGGTCCTCGGTGGCTGGGCTAGCGGTACCACTGGTTCGATAGCAGTGACGAGGGAGATCAGGAACGAACGGAGTTCGTCGGCTTGAGGGGCCGGCGATTCCAGCGCTTCAAGACCCTTTAGTCATCCGTTACACGGCTGCGGAGAGCACCAGCTACAGCGACGGACTTCCGTCGTGACCACACCAGCCAAGGTGATTCCCGAAACCCTTACGACACGTCGACGCTGAGAATCGTCCACGCGCTCGATCAGCGTTCCCCGGAGTGCACAGTAGCCCGGCTTCAACCTGGACCGTGGCACGACGGTTACAGTCCGGAGACGTACCGCCCCAAAGAAGCTCTAGTGATAGAGTGAACGTCGAATCCCGTCACAAGGACAACCAAATGAGTGAGTCGCTTGTCATCCTCGATCCTACCGACGAACGGGCACCGCTCGGCCGGCGGCCTGCGTCTCGACCAGACCGCCTGCACGGGACTCTTGGCATCATCGACATCGCCAAGCCCCGCGGCGACATCTTTTGCGACGAGATCGAGCGTTTGCTTCACGATCGCTTTCCACAGCTCGACGTCATCCGGCTACAAAAACCGACATACACCAAACCGGCCCCCGGTGATCTCCGGGATGAAGTCGGCGAGCGGTGTCAAGCGGTGATCCAGGCGCTGGCCGATTGAGGGTCCTGCACGTCGTGCAGTGTGCACGACCTGGTCGACTACGAAGCGCGGGGGATCCCCTCGGTCCTGGTGGCGTCGTCCGAGTTCGTGCATGCCGCCCAGACCCAGGCCGAGGCGCTCGGCATGCCGGACCTGGCCGCCGGGTCGGTGTTCGTACCGCACCCGATCCAGGACGCGACCGATGAGGAAATGCGTATGAAGGCCCAGGACGCGATTGATGCGATCGTGGAAGCGCTGACGGCCAACGGGTAAGAATTCGCCAGACAGTCCGCCTACACCGAGGCTACGGCGGACCCGCCGAAGCTCGCCGTTGATTCTTACCGGCGAGCGAAAGCGGGAAGGCAGACGGAGCCTGAAGGCTCCGACGTCATTCTTTCGGCCACTCGCGCGCCGAACCGCCATGGATGGCATCGCGATAACCGTCATCATCGTCTATCTCGTGGGGGCGACCGCCGCCGGCAGCTTCATGGCGCGGCGTGCCAAAAGCTCGGCCGGTTGGGCGGTGGCCGGTGGCGGCATGTCGACCGGGCTGATCGCGGTCGGCATCGCCGGCACCCGCATTGGCGGCGCCGGCACTTACGGCGTGGCGGGTAACGTCATCAGCGGCGGGGTCTGGAACCTGTGGTGGTATGGCATCAACACGTTCCTTGCGCTCGCGATTGTGGGGCTGTTCTTCGGCGTCTTCTTCCGGCGCCTCAAGCTGCACACGGTCGGTGAGCTGTTCACGATCCGATTCGGCAACCGACGGTGCCAGTGGCTCACCAGTCTGTGCGTGCAGACCGAGTATGCCATCGTCAACCTGATCGAGGCCTACGTCATCGGCATCATCCTGAGCACGCTGACCCCGCTGTCGATGTTCGGCGGGGTGATGGTGGCGGCGGTCATCTTCGCCACCTACGTGTCATTCGGCGGGCTGTGGGGCACGGCGGTCACCAACCTGATTCACTGCACGGTGGTGCTGGTCGGGTTGGCGGCGGTCGGTGTCATGGGCATCGGACAGCTCGGCGGATGGAGCACGGTGACGGCGACGATCGGCGAACATCTGGCCGACGCATCCCGGAACGAGGCGACCTGGTGGGGATTCGTCGGCGCCGGCTGGCTGCCGGTGTTCGGGATGTTCTTCGCGGCCGCGGTGCACACACCGGCGGCATCAATCTACACCAACTACTCGACGGCAGCCAAAAGCGAACGCCACATCGCGCCCGCCTTCCTGCTGGCTGGACTTATCGGCGCGATGATGCCGATGCTCGCTGGTCTGATCGGCATCCTCACCACCGCCCGCTACGGTCTGGATGCAGGACTGAGCGGCTACCGAAACCTGACGACCCTGGCCTCCGAGATCAGTCCGGTCGTCGGCGGTGTCGCGCTGGCGGCGGTGCTGGCGGCCGTCATCTCCTCCGGCGGGCCGATCCTGCTGTCGAGCGCCACGATGTTCGTGCGCGACTGGCTCCCGTTCACCCGGAACTACTCGTCGGACCAGCGGCTCAAGGCCTACCGCATCACGACCACGGTCTACGCGTTCCTGGCGGCGATCGCGGCCTGGTTCGTGGCCACCTATACGACGATCTCGATCCTCGACCTGCTGCTCTTCGGATTCGCAATGGTGGTGCCACCCGCGGTGTCACTGGGCTATCTCGTCTACTGGCCTCGCACGACGGAGAAAGGCGCCTACTGGGGCATGGCGGTCGGCTACGCCTCCGGGCTGATCTGGTTCGCGCTGATCAAGATCGCGCTGGCCAACGGGTTCGCCGCAGCGGAGGGCGCCGGTCTGTTGCGGCGCATTCTCGTCTACGGCCTCACCATCGGCGGCGAGGGGATCGACCCGTCATATCTGACCTTCTTCGTACCATTGTGTGTCGTCCCGATCGTGTCGCTGATGACCAGCGAGGGGAAGGTCCGCGAAGATTTCTACGAGATGCTCTCTGGACGCAAGACGGTCGAGCACGAGCTCGTATGAGCGGTGACCGGAGAGAACGTCTGAAACCGTCGGTGGGACAAGGCGTCAGCCTCGCCTCGCAGGCCTGAAGGCCTGCGCCACAGAGGGCGGATGTCACAAGCAAAGGAGCAGAGATCGTCGATGTCTGACCTAGTGACCATATCAAACCGTGACGGCGTGGCCGTCATCACCCTCCAGAATCCGCCGGTCAATGGCCTTGGTTTCGCCGTACGAAGCGGCCTGCAGGCCGCGTTCGACTCAGCGGCGACCGACGACGCCGTCCGCGCGCTGGTCATCACCGGGTCGGGGCGGATGTTCTGCGGCGGCGCAGACATCCGGGAGTTCGGCCAGACGCCACCCGCGGGGACGCCGCACTTGCCCAGCCTGTTCGATGCGATCGAGGCACTGGACAAGCCGGTGGTTGCGGCCATCCACGGTGTGGCCCTCGGTGGAGGCTGCGAGCTGGCGCTCGGCTGTCATGTCCGGCTGGCCGCGCCCGGCACACGAGTCGGGCTGCCCGAGGTGACCCTCGGCATCCTCCCCGGAGCCGGCGGGACACAGCGGATGCCCCGACTGATCGGGGTGCCGGCCGCGCTCGATCTGATCGTCAGTGGCAAGATGGTGCCGGCATCCAAGGCCCTGACGCTCGGCATCATCGACGAGGTGGTTGAGGGCGACGTCGATGTCGTCGAAGCGGCCGTGGCCCTGGCCCGTCAGATGGCGGACGAGAACCGTCCGGTCCGCCGGGCATCCGCACTCGACGACAAGATCGCTGAAGCCCGTGGCAAGCCGGAGATCTTCGAGCAGTTCAAGAAGAAGATGGCACGTCGGGCCCGCGGGTTCGAGGCGCCGTACGCTTGTGTCGCGTGTATCGAGGCGGCGGTCACCCAACCGTTCGCCGAGGGACTCGCCACAGAGCGGGCGACGTTCCAGCGCCTCGTGGCCTCGGATCAGTCGAAGGCGCAACGACACGCGTTCTTCGCCGAACGCCAGGTCGCCAAGATTCCCGATGTCCCGAAAGACACTCCGACCCTCCCGATCGACACGGCGGCGGTTATCGGCTGCGGCACGATGGGTGGCGGCATTGCGATGAACTTCGCCAACGCCGGTATCCCGGTGACGGTGTTTGAGGTGTCTCAAGAGGCGATCAACAAGGGACTCGGCATCATCACGAAGAACTACGCCGCGACCGTGTCGAAGGGCCGTCTCTCGCAGGAGGCGATGGACACCCGGCTCGGTCTGATCTCGACCACGGTCAACTATGAGGACCTCGGCAACGCCGACGTCGTCATCGAGGCGGTGTTCGAGGAGATGGGGCTCAAGAAGAAGATCTTCGGCACGCTGGACACGGTGTGCAAGCCGGACGCGATTCTCGCCAGCAACACCTCGACACTGGACGTCGACGAGATCGCGAGTGCCACCAGCCGGCCGGAGAAGGTCATCGGCACCCATTTTTTCAGCCCGGCGAACGTGATGAAGCTGATGGAGAACGTGCGTGGCGCGCAGTCATCGCCGCAGACCATCGCCACCATCATGAAGCTGTCGAAGACGATCGGAAAAATCGGCGTACTGGTCGGTGTCTGCGACGGCTTTGTCGGCAACCGGATGCTCTACGCCTATCGTCGGCAGGCCGACTTCCTCCTGGAAGAGGGGGCGCTCCCCCAGCAGATCGACAAGGTTCTCTACGACTTCGGTATGCCGATGGGCCCATACGCCATGGGCGACCTGGCGGGGCTCGACGTCGGCTGGCTGATTCGCAAAGAGCAAGCGGCGACGCGACCGAAGCACCTCCGCTATTCGACCGTGGCCGACCGGATCTGCGAGCTGGGCCGTTTCGGGCAAAAGACCGGCGCCGGCTGGCACCGCTACGAGGCGGGGAACCGGACACCGATCCCCGACCCCGAGATCGAGCAGCTCATCGTGTCGATCTCAGAGGCGCAGGGCATCCCCCGGCGCGAGGTCACCGACCAGGAGATCCTCGAGCGCTGTATGTATCCGCTGGTCAACGAAGGGGCCAAGATTCTCGAGGAAGGCCTCGCCATGCGACCCAGCGACATTGACATCGTGTGGATCTACGGTTACGGCTTCCCACGCTATCGCGGCGGCCCGATGTTCTGGGCCGACCTGATCGGCGTGAAGCAGATCTACGACGTGATGAGCCGTTTGCACGACGAGCACGGCGACTGGCTCGAGCCGGCCCCCTTGCTGCGGCGACTCGCCGAACAGGGCAAAGGGTTCGGGGATCTGTAGCCGCTCTCGTCTGACACCGCTCGCGGAGTCGGCCGGTTTGACGGCGCATTTCGAATGTGGTCACAACGACCACATGGCCAATAACCTCGTGGGAGCCCGCGAGCTGAAGACCGTGCCGTTTGTGGCCTTCGACAGACGGTTACCCGGGGTGGCGCGTCTGCAGGGTCTGGACACCAGCGCCCGGGCACGGTCACGGACGTCATGATCACCGAGAGTGCACTCATCGCCATCGGCGGCCTGGTGGCCGTGGTGGCCCTCCTCTTTCTGCTGATCACCCGTTTCCGCTGGCACGTCTTCATCGCGCTGCTCGTCCCGATCGTCCTATTCGCACTAATTCCGGGTATCGACCGTCAGGCGTTCATCGACGCGTTCGAGCAGGGGTTCGGACGGACCATCGGGGGCATCGCGGTCGTGATCGTCCTCGGCTCGATACTGGCCGAGGCGCTCAAGCACACCGGTGGCATCGAGCGGATCACGGTCTCGATGATCCGGTGGGTCGGCGAGTCGCGTATGCCGCTTGCCCTCACCCTGAGCGGCTTCGTCATCGGTCTCGCTATCTTCTCCGACGTGGGCTATCTCATCCTCAACCCGCTCGTCCATTCCGCCGCGCTCAACAGCGGGCTGAATATGAGCGTGATGGCCACCGGACTCGTCGGCGCCATGCAACTCACCCACGCCATGGTGCCGCCGACACCCGGCCCCCTGGCGGCTGCGGCGCTGGTGGGGGCCGACATCGGGCGGGTCATTCTGTACGGCGGCATCGTCACCCTCATCGCGTCACTGGCGGGCTGGGTCTACGCCCGTCTGGTGGGTCCGCACATCGACTCGCCACCGTCTCGCGAGTTCGTGGGCCAGTCATTTGTCGAGCGCGGACGCGAATCCGACCTGCCGACGACGTGGCAAGCATATGCGCCGATTCTCATCCCGCTGACCCTCATTGCCGGACAGAGCGTGGCCGCCCTGACGCTACCCGCGGGCCATGTTGTCAACACGGCGATGCTCTATCTCGGGTGGCCGGTCGTGGCACTGAGCATCGGCATCCTCCTCGCCTTCCGGAACACCAGCGCAGACCAGGCTACGGCACGGACCGGTCAGTGGATCGAGGACGCCCTTCGGGCGTCCGCCATGATCATCATGGTGACCGGGCTCGGTGGCGCGCTCAGCCAGATTCTCCGCGAGACACCGGCTGTGGACACAATCGCCGAGACCGTGGCAGCGACCGGGTTGCCGGCCATCTTCCTCCCGTTCGTGCTAGGCATCGCCGGGAACATGATCACGGGGTCGACGACCGTCGGTGTGATCACCGCCGCGTCGGTCGCCGCCCCCATGATGGACACCCTCGGACTGAGCCCCGAGGCGACGATGCTAGCCGGCGCGGCCGGGTCGATCATCATCAAGTATGTGAACTCGAGTTACTTCTGGGTGTGCACGTCGCTGTCGCGGATGTCGCTCAAGGCGGCGCTCATCTCCTATGGAGGGGTCACGCTGGTGAACGGCGTGACCGCGATGGCGGTCGTGTACGGGCTGTGGGCGGCTGGAGTCGTCTAGCGAAGCTTCGCCTCACACCGACGCGTGTCCGGCGCCGGTGAGGGACTGCACATCGCGACGTATGGAACACCAGCCGCCCGGCGGCGTAGCCGGGTGAGGTGGGGCCTCCACTCAAGACGACGCGCACGCCGACAGACGACTACAGCACGCCGGGCTTGACCCGGAACCCGCCGCCGTCGACGGGCTCGCGATACTCGTTGTGGCAGCTCTGACAGGTGCCGCCGAGCGCGTCGCGGGCGGGCGCGATCTCCTGGAAGGCCTGGCTCTCGACAGCCGACGTAATCGCACGGGCCGCCTCGGCAGCCTCGGTGGCGATCGCGGCGGCGGCCGGAACATCGTGGGACGCCCAGAACCCCTGCACCTGCTCGAAGAGGTCCGCGAGCTTGGCGGTGCCGGCGAGCACCGCCTCACCATCCCGCGCCTCCATGTCGCTCCGGAGCGCTCCGAAGGTGGCGCCAACCTCCTTCATCGCCGCGTCGTAGTCCGCTTCGGAGCTGATCTCGCCCGACTGGGCAATGCCGACGAGACTGGCAACGACGACACCGGCGAGCACCATCAATAGATGTCTTCTCATGTCTGTCCTCCAGCAGCCAAAGCCTGAAACCGAAGCTGGAGGGTGGTCACGGTAGCGCCAGCGCGATCAACCCCGACTCGGCGCCGCTGCCGAACGCGGCCACGATGTACTGCTTGCCGCCGGCCATGTAGGTCATCGGCGTCCCGGTCAGGGTCGCGGGCAGGTCGACCCCGTGCACGATCTCGCCGGTCGCCTTGTCGAACGCATTGAGAACCGGGCCCTGCCCGCTCTGCCGATTCCCGCTGAGCCCCAGGAACAGCAGCGTCTTGGTCACCACCGGTCCCGTGAAGGCGCCGCCACCGAGTGGGCCCGGATCCGACACCCCCATCTCGATCAGGCGCTGTCGGGGACCGTCGCCGAGCGTGACCTGCCAGGCGTGCTCGCCGGTGGTCAGGTCGATCGCGGTCAGCCGCACATAGGGCGGCTTGACCAGCGGCAACTGTTGCGGGCCGCGCAGACTGCTGCGGCCTCGCCTGTAGTTGAAGTCGGACCGATCCGGGTCCGCCTTGTCTAGCCGGACTGAAATCGGGTTGGTCCTGGACGGCACATACAGGTAGCCGGTGTCGGGGTCGAACCCGGCGCCATACCAGTTGGCGCCGCCGCCCCACCCGGGCATCTGGATTGTCCCCTTCTCCGAGGGCGGGTGGAACAGGCCGCCGTAGTCGTGCTGCGCCAGAATCTCCTCGGCCTCGGCACGCAGCTCCGGGGTGAAGTCGATCAGGTCATCGACCGAGATCCCCTGCCGTTCGAAGGCGGGCGGCCTGGTCGGAAACGGCTGTGTGGGTGACGCCTGCTCGCCCGGCACCGACGACTGTGCCACCGGCCGTTCCTCAATCGGCCAGACCGGCTCGCCGGTGACCCGGTCGAAGACATAGGTGAACCCCTGCTTGCTGACCTGCGCCACCGCCTTGATGTCCCGGCCATCCACGGTGATGTCGACCAGGGTCGGCGCCGCCGGCAGGTCGTAGTCCCACAGGCCGTGGTGCACCATCTGGAAGTGCCAGACCCGCTCGCCGGTCGCCGCGTCGAGACAGACCAGGCTCTCGGCAAACAGGTTGTCACCAAGCCGATGCCCCCCCATACCAGTCGTTGGTCGGCGTGCCGATCGGCAGGTAGACGTAGCCCAGCTCCAGATCAGCGCTCATGATGGTCCACACGTTGGTGTTGCCGGTGTAAGTCCAGGAGTCGTTCTCCCAGGCGTCGTTCCCGAATTCGCCCGCCTGTGGGACGGTGTGGAAGGTCCACCGGAGCTCGCCGGTGTGCACATCGAAACCGCGGATGTCACCCGG
The DNA here is from genome assembly GCA_015659035.1 of Acidobacteriota bacterium. Taxonomy (GTDB): domain Bacteria; phylum Acidobacteriota; class Vicinamibacteria; order Vicinamibacterales; family UBA8438; genus NP936. The sequence goes on from DQNS01000001.1 coordinate 62,124, forward strand.
CGGCGCGGTCATGTAGCGGGGTCCGTCAGAAATCGAGGAGTCGACGATGACGACGTCGCCGACCACCAGCGGGGGTGAGATCACCTGATAGGCTCGGCGGTCCACCGGCCGGCGGAGCCCCTGGGTCAGATCGATCTTGCCATCGCCGCCAAACCGGCCAATTGGCCGCCCGGTCTCGGCGTCGAACGACCAGAGGTGCGCGTCACCGGTCGCCAGGAAGATCCGTGCGTCGTCCCCATCGGACCAATGTGCGACACCGCGTGAGTTGAACCCGAGATTGGTCAGGCGCCCCGACTCATAGCTGCCAACGTCCTGCACCCACAGCTCCTCGCCGGTCTCGGCGTCGATCGCCGCCACGATGCTGAGCGAGGTCCGGATGTAGAGCACGCCACCGACCATCAGCGGCGTCGCCTTGAACGCGCCCGCCCGAAGCTCGCGGTTCGCGATGACCGCGGTGTCGGACGACTCCCACTGCCAGGCGACCTGGAGCCGGTCGACGTTGCCGGCGTCGATCTGGTCGAGCGCCGCATACTTGGTGCTGCCGTCGTCGCCGCCGTAGCTCCGCCATTCGCCGTTCAACGCGCCGGTCTGTGCCACGACGGTCGGCGCGCACAGGGTCGTCATCAGCAGAAACACGAGGACCGACACTGTACCCTTCTGCATGGTCATTCCCCTTCTCCGGCAGGTTGAGGCCGCGACAGGACGGCCCTGACGACACCCACTCGGTTCTCGTCCAAGTTCGTCATCATGTTACCGGTCATCGTCTCCCATTCCGAACCGAGCAGGATACTCGGACCGCTCGGCGGCGCCGCGGGGGCCCTTGTGCGTGCGCGCAGCTTCCGGAACCACTCGCGCGTCGGCTCGGTCAGGTCTCGCCATGTCGTGACGTCGAAGCCGGCCGCCCGTAGTTCGTCCTCTAGCTGCTCGGCGGTGATGAGAAAGCTGATCGCCGGGTCGCGGGCCCACGGCACCGGAAAGTGTATCGGGCCGCCGGGGCCCGCCACGATGTCATAGAGCAGCAGCCGACCGCCTGGTTTTACGACCCGGAACATCTCGCCATAGAGGCGTCGCTTGTCCTCGATGTTCATCGACGCGTGCTGGGTCCAGACCACATCGAATGCGGCGTCGCCGAACGGCAGGTCGAGCGCGCTGGCCTGGCAGTAGCGCACCGACCGGTCCCGGCAGGCACGGAGGGCGAGCATCGTCGCGACCCGGCAGTATTCACCTACGAGGTCGATGCCGGTCACGCGGCACCCGGAGCGCGTTGCCAGCACCCGCGACGGACCGCCTATGCCGCACCCGACGTCGAGCACGCTGGTCCCTGGCGACAACGCCCCCAGCGCAGCCAGCTCGGTCGTCGCCTCGCGGCCGCGGATGTGGAACTCGTCGATCGGTCCGAGGTCGTCGAGGGTCAAGGCCTCGAGGTCAGCGCCGCTTTGCCGCAGCGCGTCGACGATCCGTTCAGCAAGGTCGAACCGCGTGTAGTGGCGTTGGACGGCTGCGGCTTCGCTCATGCTCGACGGAGCTAAATGGCTTGAGGCTATGGGCGCTCTGGGCCGGGATCGTGCCCGGCGCCCGGGTGCACTATAGTGGTCGCGGCACAGGACCCACGGCGAACGAGGCCGATTATACGCAGATGAAGCAGGACCAGGAACCATCGACAGCGCCCACCAGCGATCAGGGCGACCTGGTCGAGTGGTACTTCGAGCAGGGGTGGACCGACGGGTTGCCGGTGGTCCCCCCGACCCCGGAGACGGTGGCCGCGATGGTCGCGGCGCTCGGCGGCGATGCCGAGCGACTCGAGGCCCGCGTACCGCCGCGGTGGGGCAACCTGACCCGCGAGGTCCTGGCCATCAACATGGTGCTGGCCGGGTGCACACCGGCCTATGCGCCGGTGGTCCGCGCGGCGATGCTCGCGCTCTGCAGCTCGCACTTCAATCTGAACGGTATCCAGACCACCACACACATGGCGGCCCCGCTGCTGGTCGTCAATGGTCCGGTCCGCGCGGCGATCGGGATGAACGCCGGCGCCAACGTGTTCGGGTCCGGTAACCGGGCGAACGCGACGATCGGCCGGGCCATCCGGCTGGTGCTGCTCAACGTGGGCGGCGCCTGGCCGGGCGACCTCGACAAGAGCACCCTGGGTCACCCCGGCAAATACAGCTTTTGCATCGCCGAGAACGAGGAGGCGAGCCCCTGGGCGCCCTATCACGTGGAGCAGGGCTACCGGCCCGGGGACAGCACCGTCTTCTGCATTGCGACCGAGGGACCGCACAGCGTCACCAACCACGTGGCGGACGACCCGCAAGGAGTGCTTGACAGCATCGTCTCGGCGATGAGCACCATCGCCCACAACAACGCCGTCAGCAGCGGCTCGTGCGCCGTCGTCATCGGGCCGGAGCACGCCACGACGATCGCCGCACGCGACTGGACACGCAGCGACGTCCGTCGCTACCTCTGGTCGCACACAACGAACACCTACGACGACATCAGCTTCGGTGGCCGCTACGGGAAGATCTACAACCGGAATCTCCCGAAATGGTATCGACGCGAACCTGGCGCCCGGATTCCGATCGTGCCGTCGCCCGACGACATTCATCTGTTCATCGCCGGCGGCGAGGCGGGTCGGTTCTCCGCGTTCCTCCCCGGCTGGGGGCACATGACATCGCCGGTGTTGCGAGCGATTGACGGGAGCGCACCAGCCGGTGGAGAGCGCTGTGTGGACGGCACCTGCGAGCTCTAGCAGCCCCGAGGCTCGTTAGGACGGAGCTCGCTGGGGCTGAGCGTGTGGCGCAGGCCTTCAGCCCTGCGAGCCCAGGCCGAAGCCTTGCCCCACGGATATAGAAGACAGGGCCACGTTCCGGCCTGGCCTGGAGGATCCCATGATGTCCACCCGAACCACGCTCAAGTCCGGCCAGACCGTCTTCGACCCGCGCGGCACGGTGACCGCGGCCGCCCTCACGCTGGCGCCACGGGTCGAGACGCTGCAGGGGACCCGGCTCGGTGTCCTCGACAACTCGAAGTGGAACGCGTCGAAGCTGCTGCGACGAACCGTCGCGTTACTGGAATCGGAGACGGCCCCGTCGGCGATCAACCGCTACACGAAGAACAGCTTCTCACGGGTGGCACCGGCCGATCTGCTCGACCGGATGGCCACCGAGAACGATGTCGTCATCACCGCGATAGGCGATTGAGGGTCCTGCACGTCATGCAGTCTGCATGACGCGGTCGGGCTGGAAACACGTGGCGTCCCCGTCGCGGTCATCATCACCGCGGCGTTCGCGCGTGAAGCGGAAGTGCAGCGCGCGGCCCTGGGCGCCGAGCAGTTGGCCCCGGTCGTCATCACCCACCCATTGAGCACCTTGTCAGAGGATGAGATCCAGACTCGTGCCATTGAAGCCGTCTCGCAGATCCGGACGATACTAGTCGCACGCTAGTCACAAGTTCGGCGTGCCCCGCTGGCAACCCCTGCAGGGTTGCCCAGGCAGGGCTAAAGCCCTGCCCCACAAAACCAAGTGCCCGGTGGCCACGCAGGGTCAGGGCCTGCCCCCAGATGGGAGGCGAGCCCCCCGGGGCTGCTGCTCACAGCCGAGGCGCGGCTTGGCACAGACGCCCACTCACCTGCTCACCACCCGTAGTCGGCGCGGCGAGGCACCCACCCACCCGGCACGGCTACCACCGCGCCTCGCAGGCCTGAAGGCCTGCGCCACAGCACCACTGGCTCTGAGTGCCGCTCCGCTGCGGAGTAAGATGAGACGCACACAGGACGCCCAACGATGCTCGTCAACCTGGCCTACGGCCGCACCGGTCTTCCGGTCGAGTTCCCCGACGACCGGACCACCGTGATCGAGCCGACTTATCTCGACGGACTGCCGGACCAGCACGGTGCGGTGCGAGGGGCGCTCGAGCATCCGAATGGCACGGCTCCGTTGCGCGAGCTCGTGAACGCCGGCCAGACGGTGGCGATCTCGGTCTGCGACATCACGCGGCCGATGCCGAGCGCCACGGTGCTACCGCTGGTGCTCGACGCGCTCGCGCACGTCCCGACCGACCAGATCGCCATCCTGATCGCCAGCGGGACCCATCGAGCGACGACCCACGACGAACTGGTCGAGATGCTCGGCGCGGCGGTCGTGGACCGCTGTCGCATCGTCGTGCATGACGCGTTCGACGACACGCAGTTGACGTCTCTGGGAGAGGTAGAGGGCCGGATCCCGGTCTGGCTGAACCGCACATGGGTGGAGGCCGACATCCGGGTCACCACCGGATTCGTCGAACCGCACTTCTTCGCGGGCTTCAGTGGCGGTCCCAAGATGGTCGCGCCCGGACTGGCCGGGTTCGAGACCATCATGCGGCTGCACGACGCCGAGATGATCCGGCACCCGAACGCACGCTGGGGGGTCACCGAGGGTAACCCGATTCATGACGGTGTGCGTCGAATCGCCGCGTTGTCGGGTGTCGATTTCAGCGTGGATGTCGCCATCAATCGCGACCGGCAGATCACCCATGTCGCGGCCGGGGAACTCTTTGCGGTCCACCGTGCACTGTGCGGTGTCGTGAAGCAGACAGCGATGCAGCCGTTCTCCCAACCGTTCGACGTCGTGGTCACCACCAACAGTGGCTACCCCCTCGACCAGAACCTGTATCAAACGGTGAAGGGGATGTCGGCCGCCGTGCAGGTGGTCAAACCGGGCGGGGTCATCGTGTGTGCATCGGAATGCTCCGACGGTTTCCCCTCCCACGGCGAGTATGTCCCGATTCTCACCGAACGGGACAGCGTGGAGGGACTGCTGGAGATGATCAATACTCCCGGCCACAACCGCCACGACCAGTGGGAGGTACAGGTGCAGGCGCAGATTCAACAGCATGCCAGGGTGCTGCTCAAGACCGATGGGCTCTCGGCCGACCAGGTGCGGTCGGCCCATCTCACGCCGATCGACAACGTGGGCGCCGCGACCGACGACGCCCTACGGCGATTCGGGCCGCAGGCGCGGCTCTGCGTGCTCCCGGAGGGGCCGCAGACGATCCCCTACCTCACGGAGGGCGCGTGACAGGCCCCGAAGTGCCCTCTGGCAACCAATGTGGCGCAGGCCTTCAGGCTTGCGCCGCAGAAGGCTTGCCGGATGTGCCCCGGGGTCGTCGACAACAGATATCTCTTCGACCGAGCACTCGATTCTTCGTGCTGATGCTGATCGCCAGCGTCGCCGCAGCATGCGCAGGACCAGGTGAGCCTACGACCGAGCGGCGGGTCGACATGCTCTTCGCCGAGCGTGTCTCGCCGGGGGAACCGGGATGCGCGGTCGGCGTGTCACGCGGGAACACGGTCCTCTACACACAGGGCTACGGCATCGCGAATCTCGACTACGACCTGCCGGTCACACCTGAGACGGTGTTCGATGTCGGTTCGGTCACGAAGCAGTTCACGGCTGCGAGTATCGTGCTGCTCAGCCTCGACGGTGCGCTCACGCTGGACGATGACGTCCGGGTGCACCTGCCCGAGTTGCCCGACTACGGACAGCCGATCACCATCCGGCACCTCCTGCATCATACGAGCGGGATTCGCGACTACCTCAACCTGATGGCGCTGGGTGGTCGAGACTTCTACGCGCCGATCAGTCATCAGGACATCGTCGAGCTGATGGCGCGGCAATCCACCCTCAATTCGATGCCCGGCGACCGCTATCGCTACAGCAACACCGGCTACATGCTGCTCGCCACCATCGTCGACCGCGTCGCCGGCCGCACCTACGGGGAGTTCGCACGCGAACGGATCTTCGAGCCGCTCGGCATGACACGCAGCTTCTTGTATGAGAACGCCGAGCGGATTGTGCACGGCCGCGCCACCGGGTACGCACCGGATGGGGCCGACGGCTACCGAATGGTACACAACTATCCGTTCGCCACCGCGGGCGACGGGCAACTCTACACCACCGTCGGCGACCTGTTGCGCTGGAGTCATGCGCTGATGTCGGACGCGGTTTCCGGGCCTGAGCTCGGCGAGGTGATGTTGTCACCCGGCACCCTCGCCAACGGGGCGGCCCTCGACTACGGGACCGGGCTGGCGCTCGGCGCGTATCGCGGACTCACGACAAACGGGCATGGCGGAAGCACTTGGGGCTTCCGAGCCCAGGTCGTGCGGATTCCGGACGAGGCCCTGGCGGTCGCGGTCCTGTGCAATCGCGAGGACCTGAACCCGCGCGGGTTGGCCTACGGCGTGGCCGACCTCTATCTCGAAGACCGTCTGGGCCCGGCGCCCGAGACCGATCCACGGCGACGACCTCGCAGCGGCACAGGCCCCCCCACCACGAGCGTGTCGGCCGACCCGGTCACCCCTGTCGATCTCGCCGATTACGTCGGCGACTTCTACAGCGACGAGCTGGACGTGACCTATCACCTCGCGGTCGACGGGAGTGCGCTCGGCGTTCGTATCGGACGCTGGCCCCGGCTGGCGCTCGAACTGACGGGTTCGGACACGGTCGTCGGCACCAGTTTCCCGGCCTGGACCGGCCCACGACGCGTGGAACTGATCTTCACCAGAGATGCACGGGCGACGGTGACCGGGTTCGCCCTCTCGGCCGGCCAGGCGCGGGACATCAGGTTCATTCGGCTCCGACGATAGACGATAGTGGCCACGTCCTGGCAGGCAACGCTCGCGGCCGGCAAGGTGCTCGTCATCGACGGGGGGATGGGCACCGAGCTGCAACGACGCGGGGTGCCGATGGACGAGGTGGCCTGGAGCGGCACCGCCGTGCTGAGTCATCCGGAGGTGGTGCGCGCGGTGCACGAGGACTACATCCTCGCCGGTGCCGACGTCATCATCACGAACACCTTCGGCAGCACCCGCCAGATGCTGGGCGGAGCCGGCTTCGGCGCCCAGGTGGAAGAAGTGCACCGACGTGCCGTCGCACTGGCGAAGGAGGCCCGGGCTGCAACCATCGACCGGGTCGCGATCGCCGGCTCACTCTCGCCAAGTCCGCCGGGGTTCGATCGTCACGCCTATCCGCCGCCGGAGGAGGAACTGGCCGTCTATCGGGAATCGGCGCAGCTGCTGGCCAACAGCGGCGTGGACCTGATCGCTCTGGAGATGCTCGAGGACACGACGCACGCCCCGCTGGCGATGCGTGCGGCGCTCGAGACCGGGCTGCCGGTGTGGCTCGGGGTCAGCTCCCGACGAGTTGACGGCCGCATCGTACGTTTCTCCGAGAGTGCCTCGGAAGTGCTGCTGGCTGACGTGCTCGACGTGCTGGTGCCGATGGGACCGGATGTCGTGACCATCATGCACAGCGAGATCGATGCGGTCTCCGAGACGCTGACGCTGATCCGCGACCGCTGGGACGGCCCGGTCGGGGTCTACCCGGAATCGGGCTACTTCACGAAACCGAGCTGGAACTTCGTGGATGTCATCCCGCCCGACGATCTGGCACGCGAAGCGCGTGGGTGGATCGACGACGGCGCACGGGTCGTTGGAGGCTGCTGCGGGACCGGCCCAGAGCACATCCGGGCGTTGCGCAGCACGATGGACACCTGGAACGCCGGTCGGTAGCCGCCCGACGGGTCCGGCAGGGCCCGTGCTACCGCCCCTCGCGCAGGGCGCGGACCAGCGAGACCGCCATCACCCCGAACACGGGCAGCAGCGGGATCGACGCCAGAAGCGAAGCGGTGCGCATCGGGTCGAGACCGCCGATGCGCATCAGCGCGAGCGGCAGAATCGCCAGCGCGAAGGCCCAGAACATGCGGTGCCACCGCTCCGGCTCTTCGTCGTGGGCCAGCGCCGTCGAGGCGCTCGACGCCAGCGCGTAGGCGGCCGAATCGTAGGTCGTCGCCAGAAACACCAGGCTCGCCACACAGAACACACCCAGCACCAGCCCACCAGCCGGCAACGACGCGATGACCGCGGTGATCGCCGCCGGCTCACCCTCGGCGGCCAGCAGCCCGGTCACGTCGCGGATCCCGTTCAGCTCGAGATGCAGGGCATAGTTCCCCAGGATGCCGTAGTAGACGGCGCAGCCCAGACTCCCCCATCCCAGCATGCCGAAGACGATCTGCCGAATCGTGCGGCCCTCGGAGATCCGCGCCACGAAGATACCCATGAACGGGCCGATGGCCACCCACCAGGCCCAGTAGAAGACGGTCCAGTCCTCGATGAACCGGGACTCGGTCAACGGGTCGGTCCAGGTGTTCATCCGAAGAAACTGGGAGATCATCAGGCCGGCGCTGTTGGCGGCCATCTTCAGGATGAAGAGCGTCGGGCCGGCGAGCAGCACGAAGAGCAGCAGCATCTTCGTCAACACCATGTTGACGTGGCTGAGGCGCCGGATCCCGCGCTCGAGCCCGAGGTAGACACTTGCCGAGAACACCACCGCGCACAGCCCAACGACCCCGACCTGCAGACCGAACGAGCTCTCGACACCGAAGAGTCGGCCCAACCCTGCCGCGATCATCGGCGTGCCGAACCCCAGAGATGTGCCGGCGGCGCCCAGGACCCCAACGATGAACAGTGTGTCGAGCAGCCGGCCGACCACGCCGTCGGTGCGACGGCCAAGCACCGCATGACACGCGCTGCTCACGCGCATGTGGGGCTGTCGCCGCACATAGTAGGCATGGCCGATCGCCACCGTTGGCAGACAGTAGAACGCCCAGCCGGTCGGCCCCCAGTGAAACATGCCGTAGGTCGCGGCCCACTCGATCGCCTTGGCCGACCGGGGCTCGACACCGAACGGCGGACCGACGTAGTAGTGCGCCCACTCGATCGTGCCCCAGTAGAGGATGCCGGTCGCGACACCGGCGCAGAACAGCATCGACACCCAGCTGAACGTGGAGAAGCTGGGGGCTGCGCCCGGCGTACCGAGGACGACGCTCCCGTAGCGACCGAGGCCCAGCCAGAGCACGAACCCGAGCGTGGCGGTGCCGGCCCAGATGTAGACGACCCCGAGCTGCGAGGTGAGGAAGCCGTAGAGCGTGTCGACCAGCCGACCGCCGGCCTCCGGCCAGACCATCAGCGGACCGGCGATCGCCGCCAGCGTGAGCAGTGCCGTGGTGAAGATGGGCCAGTCGGTCTTGGAGCTGTTCACGTGGCGTTCCGGGAGGCGGATCAGCGACTCGTCTCGAGCAGTTGCTCGAGCGCCGCCATCTGCTCGTCGAGCGCGCCGCGCAGGTCCTCGTAGCGCAGCTCGGCGTCACGCCCCGGTCGCTGGGCGGCGACGATCAGGTTGGAGTAGAGATACTCCAGCTGGTCCACCACCCTCGGCTGCGAATACCGCGTCGACGCCGTCACCAGCTCGTCGTAGATCTCCCGGAGCGCGCCCAGCGCGCCGTCGACCCTCGCTTGCTCCATCCGTTCGACCGCGAGCCGCGCCTCGCTGAGGGCGTCGCGCGCCTCCATTGCCAGGTCCACCTGGGCGCGGATGTCGCTCGACGTCAGCCCCTCCGCCGCGACCCGCGGGTCGAGCCGCACCTGGAACGCCCGGGTCTCGCTCCAGTCGCCGTAGGTCAACCGCGCCTCGTAGCGCCCCGGCGGCACCCTCGGACCGCGTCGTCCCGACTGCGCGGCCCGGACAGCCCAGGGGCCCGGGAGCCGGAGGTCCCAGACGAACCGGTGCGCCCCCGCCTCGGCCGGGAGACGCGACGTACTGGCCCCCTCGAGCCGCCAGTCACAGCACGCGGGCAGCGTGTCGTCCTCGTCCGGCACCGTGTTCGAGAAGGTCCGGATGACCTCGCCCGACGGGTCGAGGATGTCGAGCCGGAGCTCGTCGACCTCGTCACGCAGGTAGTAGTCGACGTAGGCGCCGACCGGCGGGTATTGCGGCGCCGCGGGGCCATCGCCGAACCCGATCCTGGGGCGCCGATACGCATCGCGGATCCGAAATAGATGCGCGTCGGCCGCCGCCACCTCGTCGGATACCTCATACAGCGGTGTCAGGTCGTCGAGAATCCAGAACCCGCGCCCCATCGTCGACAGCACCAGGTCCTGCTCGACGATCTTGATGTCGGTCACCGGGGTGACCGGCAGGTTCAGCTGGAGCGGCTGCCAGCGGGCACCGTCGTCGAACGAGATGAACATGCCGAACTCGGTGCCGGCGTAGAGCAGCCCGTCCCGGTCCGGGTCCGCGCGCACGACGCGGACCGGCTGGTCGGCCGGTATCCCGTTGTCGCCGGTCGTCAGGCGTGTCCAGCTCGCACCGTAGTCGTCGGTGCGATACAGATAGGGCGCGAAGTCGCCGAGCTGGTAGCGCAGGATGGCGACGTAGGCGGTGGCTGGTCGATGCGGCGACACCTCGATGGTCTGGACACGGCCGTAGGGGCCGATCCCCGGTGGCGTCACCTCCGTCCAGGTCCGCCCGGCATCGCGTGTCACGTGAATCGGTCCGTCGTTCGCACCCGCCCAGATCACCCCGGACTCGTGCGGCGACTCCTGAATCTCGTAGAGCACGCTGAAGTGCTCCTCGCCGGTCACGTCGATCGTGATCGGCGACCCCGACACCACCTGGGTCTGGGGCGTGAAGGCGGTCAGGTCGGGTGAGATCGTCAGCCAGGTCTCTCCGCCGTCCTCGGTCACGTGGACGAACTGCGACCCGTGGTAGACCCGGTTCGGATCATGCGGTGAGACGTGGATGGGCGCCACCCGCTGGAACCGGAACGCCAGGTCGCGCGGGTTGTGCCCGTAGATGTTCCAGAACCCGACGTAGTACTGCGCCTCCTGCCCGGTCCGGCGGTTGAACAGCCCGAACCGGCCCTTGCAGTTGGCGTAGACGATGTCCGGGTCGCCCGGCTTGGGCACCACCGGTCCGGTCTCGCAGCCACCGTGCGATTCCCAGAGCGCGGTCGCCCCGCCCGGCACACGACGCGGCGGAAACGCGGGCACCGAGATGGTCGAATTGTCCTGCTGCCCCGCGTAGAGCCGATACGGGAACTCGTCGCTCACGTCCACCTGATACAGCTCGGCGGTCGGCTGGTTGAGCTGCGTGGACCAGGTCTCGCCGGCGTCGAGCGTCACGTTGGCGCCGCCGTCGTTCGACTGGATCCAGATGTCCGGATGATCGGGATTCACCCACAGATCGTGGTTGTCGCCGTGGGGGGTCGAGCGGCGCACCCAGGTCTCGCCGGCGTCGTCCGACTGCCAGAACCCTTCCGCCTGTCCCCAGAGGATGTCCGGGTTGGTCGGGTGGGCGTCGAGGTTCACGTAGTAGAACGGCCGATTCAAGATCGGCTGGAAGTCGGTGACCTGTTGCCAAGTGCTGCCCCGGTCGTCCGAGCGGTAGACGCCACCGGCCGGTGGCGGCGCTTCGATCAGCACATGGACGCGGTCGGGGGCAGCCGGCGAGACGGCCAGATCCGCCTTGCCCCGTAGCCCGGTCGGCAACCCCTGTGTCAGCTGCGTCCAGGTGTCGCCCGCGTCACTCGACTTGTAGACGCCGCCTTCCATCCCACCGCTGATGATCGTCCAGGGCTTCCGCTCCACCAGCCACATCGTGGCGTAGACCTCGTCCGGGTTGTCGGGCGCGAACTCGAGGTCGACGGCGCCGGTCCGCTCTGAGACGAACAGCACCTGGTCCCAGGTCTGTCCGCCGTTCCGGCTCCGATACACCCCGCGCTCCGGATTCGACGCGAACGGATTCCCGATGGCCGCCACGTAGACCAGGTCGGGGTTCTCCGGATGGATCAGGACGGCGCCGGTGTTGCCGGTATCCTCGAGCCCCAGGTGTTCCCAGGTCCGCCCGGCGTCGACCGACTTGTAGACGCCCTTGCCGATAATGACGTTGCTGCGCAGCCCGTCCGACCCGGTCGCGACGTAGATGATGTCCGGGTCGGACTCGGCCACGCGGATGGCGCCGATCGACCCGGTCGCGAAGTAGCCGTCAGAGATGTTGCGCCAGGTCGCGCCATAGTCGACCGTCTTCCAGACACCGCCGCCGGTGGCCCCCATATAGAAGGTGGAGACCTGGTCGCGATGCCCGGCCACCGCGGTGACCCGTCCACCCCGGGACGGCCCGACAGTGCGATACGACAGCCCGGCGAACAACTCCGGCGCCACGGGACCCGCGTCGGACGGCGCAGGCTGCTGACCCCGGACGGCGCTCCCACTGGCCAAGAGTACCAGGGCCGCCAACGCCCTGATCCCGGCTAGATCTCGTCGCATCACCATGTGTCTCCTCGGCCGGCTACACTGAACACGGCGCCCCGTAGTAGGTAGCCTTTGTCGAAGGGTACATCCTGAGCAGGGCGCCCCGTAGGTAGGTAGCCCTTGTCGAAGGACTGCAACTACAAGAAAAACAAGATTATAACCCTGGCCCAAAGAGAAAAAGGCCGGGCGCTCTGAGGCGCCCGGCCTTCAATCGGTATCGACGTGCGACGTCGCGACTACTGCTGCTGGCTGGTCGTCGTGTTGCCCTCCGGCCCCTCGACGGTGCCGTAGTAGCCCAGCATCATCTCTTCCCAGGTCTGGTCGCCCCAGTGCACCTCGGCGGTCGGGTCCGGGTTGAACCGGTTGGCGCCCGAGTTATCGTAGTGGAACTCCGCCTCGAGCACCGCACCCTTCGGCATGAAGATCGGCTCCTCGAGCTGGTACCGCAGCTGCCAGTTGAAGTTGTAGTTCGGCACCCAGAGCGCGACCACTTCACGGCCATCCGGATACTTCACCGTGTACTTGGCCGACTTCCCGCGCACATGCATGTGCGGCATCATGTTCGCGAGATACGTCTCTTCCTCGATCGTCCGGCTCGCGGTGACGGCGAAATCGGCGTTGCCGGGCTCGATCGCGAAGGTCAGGTTGGCCACCTGTCCACCACGCGCGCGGCGCAACGTGGAGTCCGGCTCTCTGGTCAGCACGACACCCCAGCTACTCCGGTCACTGACCGGCTCGCCAATCGTCGTGTAGTGCATCTGCGCCTCGATGTCGGCACCCGCCGGCAGCCTCGTGGCCACCCCGTCCGCGTACACGGTCCCGAGCCGGTTCGGCACGTAGCCGCCGACGCTGGCCCCGCGCGCCCGCGTCCGTGTGCGGTCACGCCGAAGCTTGACTTCCCCGGTCGCCGGCTTGCCGTCGTCTTCGAGAACCGAGGGGATCACGTGGTGAATCACCCGGCGGTCTCCCGGCCTGAACTCGTGCGCCGAGATCCAGATGTCTTCCTGGAGATTCGTCGGGACCGTGACGTAGGAATACGGCACGGTGCCGTCGGCCGGCACCTCGAACGGCTCGAGCATCGTGAAGATCAGGTCCGGCTCGCCGATTGACCAGCCCTCGGCGAACTGCGGCACCTCGGGCAGGTCGACTGCGTTCCCTTCCGGGGCCCCGCCATCGACCCAAGCGGCGATGGTGTCGATCTCCGTCTGCGTGAGGCTCGCGTCGTTCTTGTAGGCGCGCACACTGGAATCGGCGCCCCAGGGCGGCATCTCTCGCGCCAGCACCTTTGTCTTCACGGCACGCGCCCAGGGACGGGCGTCGGCGTAGGTGATCAGCGACATCGGCGCCAGATGGTTCGGCCGGTGACAGGCCACGCAGTTCTCATACAGGATGGGCGCGATGTCCTTGGCAAACGTCGGCGTGCCGGCTGCCTCCGCGCTCGCGAGACCCCCAACACCCAACACCAGCAACGCCGCACCTGCACCGATCAGCGCCGTCGATACTCGCATCTCATCCCCCCCACGCGGACAGACCGCGCCATCGTCTACACATCGCTCCTGTAAGTATCGCCCATCCGGCAAGAAAGTCCAGAGATAATCGCTGCCGGCAGCTCGCGGTGAAAGCCCCGCTGCATTCGACCGGCGCTGTATCCCGGCTGTCTGCGTTACTTCTCGGTCGAATACTGCCGTGCTCATGACCGGGGCCACTGAGTGGCCTGTCCGGGGCATTTGCAAGGCACCTTCCGGTTGGGTGAACTGCCCGTCGTCGCGGCCCACGAGACACCAACGACACCAAGAGAAAGTGACCGAATTATACTGTGGCGGCGTCCTGGTGACGAATATTCGCTGGTAGACCCCGAGGCAGGCATGGACTTCTCATACTCAGCCAGAACCGAAGCGCTGCGGCAGCGCCTCCTCGTCTTCATGGACGAGGTGATCTATCCGAACGAGCGGGTCTACACCGAGCAGCTCGACGCCGCAACCAACCGGTGGGAATCGCCGCCAATCATGGAGGAGCTGAAGCGCGCGGCGCGGGCGGCCGGCTTGTGGAACCTCTTCCTGCCGGACAGCGAGCTCGGCGCCGGTCTGACGACGCTGGAGTACGCACCGCTGTGCGAGATTCTGGGCCGCTCGCCGATCGCGCCGGAGGCGTGCAACTGCTCGGCACCCGACACCGGCAACATGGAGGTGCTGGTGCGGTACGGCACCAAGTCACAAAAGCGACAGTGGTTGACACCGCTGCTGGAGGGCACCACCCGCTCGGCGTACACGATGACCGAGCCGGAGGTGGCCTCCTCGGACGCCACGAATATCTGCGCCCGGATCGAGCGGGACGGAGACCACTACGTGATCAACGGCCGCAAGTGGTGGGCATCGGGCGCCGGCGATACGCGCTGCACAATGCTCATCCTGATGGGCAAGACCGACCCGGAGGCCCCGAAGCACCAGCAGCAGTCGATGATTCTGGTGCCCATTGACACGCCGGGCGTCACCCTGGTGCGCCCACTCACGGTCTTCGGCTACGACCACGCACCACACGGGCACTTCGAAATCACATTCGAGAACGTGCGGGTACCGGCCCAGAACCTACTCCTCGGCGAGGGACGCGGGTTCGAGATCGCCCAGGGCCGCCTGGGGCCGGGCCGCATTCACCATTGCATGCGGCTCATCGGGCTGGCCGAACGGTCCCTCGAGGCGATGTGCGCGCGGGCGAAGTCGCGTATCGCGTTCGGGAGACCGCTGGCCGACCAGGGGGTGGTGATGGAGGCGATCGCCAACTCCCGGATCGAGATCGAGCAGACCCGCCTGCTGACCCTGAACGCGGCGCACATGATGGACACGGTCGGCAACAAGGTCGCCCGGGCCGAGATCGCGATGATCAAGGTGGTGGCGCCCAGCATGGCGCTCGGGGTAATCGACCGCGCGATCCAGCTCCACGGTGGCGCCGGCATCTGCGAGGACTTCGGGTTGTCGGCCGCCTGGGCCCACGCCAGAACGCTCCGATTGGCCGATGGCCCGGACGAGGTGCACCGGCGAGCGGTGGCGCGGTTGGAACTGAAGAAAGGTGAGAACGGCTGGCGAAGCCCTCCGGCTTCCTCCTGACTTCTGCCTTCTGACAGGTACTATAGGTCGGCCTCGTGAGCGCGGCCGGACCAGGGAGCCCTTATGTCAGACGCCGTGATCGTCTCCACCGCCAGAACACCGATCGGAAAAGCGTTCCGAGGCGCCTTCAACAAGACGCACGGCGCCGTCCTGGCCGGGCACGCCATCGCGCAGGCCGTCGAGCGGGCGGGGCTCGAGCCCGGCGAAGTCGAGGACGTGGTCATCGGGTGCGGGTTGCCGGAGGGTGCCACGGGACACAACGTGGCGCGACTGGCCGCTATCCGCGCCGGGCTGCCGGTGACGACGGCCGGCACCACCATCAACCGCTTCTGCAGCTCCGGTCTGCAGGCGATCAGCGTCGCGGCGCAACGGGTGCTGACCGATCGGGTGCCGATCATGGTGGCCGGGGGCGTGGAATCGATCAGTCTCGTCCAGAACACGCTGAACAAGGAGCACTTCACCGAGGCGTGGCTGATGCGCCACAAGCCGGAGCTCTGGATGAACATGATCGACACCGCCGAGATCGTGGCCACGCGCTACGCCGTCAGCCGAGAAGCGCAGGACGCCTACGCCCTCGAGAGCCAGCAACGCACCGCCGCCGCACAGGAGGCCGGTCGCTTCGACGAGGAGATCGTACCGCTGAGCACCACCAAGCTCGTCACGAACAAGCAGACGGGTGAGACCTCGGACGAAGAGGTGACGCTGACGCGCGACGAGGGCAACCGGCCCGGCACGACCCTCGAAGGCCTGGCGGGGCTGGCCCCGGTGATGGGCGAAGACAAGTTCGTCACCGCCGGCAACGCGAGTCAGCTCTCCGACGCGGCGTCGGCCTGCGTGGTGATGGACGGGACGCTGGCGTCACGGCGCGGACTCGATCCACTGGGCATCTACCGCGGGCTGGTCGTCACCGGGTGTGAGCCGGACGAGATGGGCATCGGCCCGGTGTTCGCGGTGCCACGGCTACTCGAGCGGCATGGCCTGAACATCGACGATATCGACCTCTGGGAGTTGAACGAGGCGTTCGCCGTCCAGGTGGTCTACTGCCGGGACCGGCTTGGCATCCCGATGGAGCGGCTGAATGTCGACGGCGGGTCGATCTCGATCGGCCATCCCTATGGCATGAGCGGCGCGCGGCTGGTCGGGCACGCCTTGATCGAGGGGAAACGCCGCGGAGCCCGGCATGTGGTCGTCACGATGTGCGTCGGCGGTGGGATGGGCGCCGCCGGTCTGTTCGAGATCGCCTGAGGCCGCGTGTTGTGTCTCCCGACCCGGAGGTCATGGCGGTCCGGTCCGACGAGCAGCTGGATCTGGCCCGGCTCGAGCCCTGGCTCCGCGCAAATTTACCGGACACGGCAGGTGCCCTCACGCTGCAGCAGTTCGGTGGCGGGCACGCCAACCTGACCTACCTGCTGCGGTTCGGCGACACCGAGTATGTGCTCCGGCGGCCGCCGCTGGGCCCGATCGCTCCGACCGCGCACGACATGCGGCGCGAGCATCGCGTGCTGGTGCGGCTGGGCGACGCCTTCCCGCTGGCGCCGCGCAGCTACGCGCTCTGCACCGACCCGGACATCCTCGGCGTCGACTTTCACGTCATGGAACGGCGGCGCGGCATCGTCATCCGCAGGGAACTGCCGGCGGGTCTGGCGGGTCGGCCGGAGCTAGGCCGGCGGGTCGGCGAGATGATCGTCGACGTGCTGGCTGACCTGCACCAGGTGGACCCGGACTCGGTCGGGCTGGGCGACCTGGGCCGACCGAAAGGGTTCGCCGAGCGACAGCTCGACGGATGGGGCCGCCGGTGGCACGCCGCGAAGGACCAGGCGGTGCCCGACGTCGACCGCATGCTGCGGTGGCTCGAGGCGGCCGTGCCGACGCCGCAGGTCACCGCGCTCCTGCACAACGACTACAAGCTGGACAACCTGATGGTCGACCCAGACGACCCGGCCACTCCCGTCGCCGTGCTCGACTGGGACATGACCACGCGTGGCGACCCGCTGATGGACCTGGGGTATCTGCTGAATTTCTGGAACGAGGCCGGTGACGACCCGCGCTGGCATCAGGTCTCCGGGATGCCGACCAACCACGAGGGCTTCCCCACACGCGCCGACGTGGTCGAACGATACGGGCGCCGGACCGGCTTGAACCTCGACGGCGTCGCCTGGTATCACGTGTTCGGCGTCTTCAAGCTGGTCGTGATCGTCCAGCAGATCTACATCCGCTTCGTTCGCGGGCAGACACACGACCAGCGCTTCGCACTTTATGGCGAGCGTGTGCGGGATCTGGCGAGGAAGGGCATGACGCTGCTAAGCGCCTAACGCCCGCAGCCTGCAGTCTGAAACCGGCCAGCCGAAGTTCGCTGGACAACCGGCACCGGCGAACGAAGGCGGATCAGAAGGGTTTGTAGATCACCATCGCGACCGCGATCGCGATGACGACCACGGCCACGATCCGCAGCGTGGGAATCCGACCGGTCATCCGGAACGCCATCCCGGTAAGACCGGACAACACCAGCCAGCAGACCACCTTCACTATCGCCCAGCCGGGGGGGGCTCCCCCCAGAATGCCGAAGCCGGTCAGGAAAACCAGCAGGCTGAGCACCCCGGACATCATCAAACTGGGCCGGCGGTTTTCGGATTGCGGCGCTGCGAAGGCCGCGAACGTCACGCCAGAGAGCAGGATCACAGAGGTCACATGCAGCAACAGGAAGAGTCGATTATCCATGAGGTCTCGTATTCGGATTGTCGTGGCCGTAGGAACGACCGGCCCCTATGGTACTACCGTTTTGTGAGCGGCCCGTCTCCGCGAGCCACCCGACCGCCGGCCTGCGGAGTGAACCGTGTCGAGCGCCCCAAGCCCATAGCCTACAGCCCAAAGCCGTAGGGCTATCTTGTAAGAGTTAGCTATACCGTCCGGATGAGATGGTGGCGCCGCCGTCAACGACCAGCACCTGACCGGTGATGAACCGCCCGGCCGGGGCTGCCAGCAACAACGCCGCGCCGGCCAGGTCTTCCGGTTCCCCGATCCGTCCCAGCGGATAGGTGGCGATCGCCTCGCGAAGCCGATCGGGGTCCTCCCACAAGGCCCGTGCGAAGTCGGTCCGTACCAGCCCTGGCGCGATGCAGTTCACCCGGATGTTGCTGCGACCCCACTCGACCGCGAGGTTGCGCGCCAGCTGAAAGTCGGCCGCTTTCGAGATGGCGTAGATCCCGAGCTTGTCGTGGCCCTTGAGCCCGCCGATGCTCGAGACGATGATTACCGACCCCGCTTTGCGGCTCGCCATCTGCGGCAGCACCATGTTGCACAACCAGAGGTTGTGCTTCACGTTGGTGTCCATGACCTTGTCGTAGGCCGCTTCGGTCACATCGGCCATCGGCCCAAAGTGGGGGTTCACGGCGGCGTTACAAACCAGCACGTCGATCCGTCCCCAGCGCTCGAGCGTCGTGTCGACGAGCCCGTGCACCTGGTCGAGATGCGACATGTGGCACGGCGTCGCCACCGCCTCGCCGCCGGCCGCGACGATACCGTCGGCCACCGGCTGGCAGCTCGGCAGCCGCCGGCTCGACACGACGACCCGGGCACCCGCCTCGGCCAGCGTCTCGGCGATGACCCGTCCGATCCCCTTCGAAGAACCGGTGACAACGGCGACCTGACCGGTCAGGTTGAACAGATCCTGATATCGCATGTATTTAGCGTGTGCCCTTGGCCCTCACCCCGGAGCGGCTCGACAGGACCTTCCTTCGGGCCGATTGGGACTATCCACCATCGCTCGATGTCATCGGACGACGATGGCGGGCATTATATGATTGATACTCGACTTCGCAGAAAGGAGCCCCGTGGACACCCAGGACCGTATGCCGCCGATACCAGAGGCGGAGATGACCGAGGCGCAGGCCGCCGCGGTCGCCGACTTCAAGCAGACCCGCAACACCCCGCACGTCCGGGGCCCCTTCGTCCCGCTGCTGCGCAGTCCCGAGCTACTGAGGCGGACCCAGCGGGTCGGCGAATACCTGCGATTCCACAGCGCGTTACTGCCACGACTGAGCGAGATGGCGATCCTGGTTGCGGCCCGTCACTGGTGCCAGCAATACGAGTGGACCATCCACTCGGCACTGGCGCTCGAGGCGGGTCTCGCGGCAGGGGTCATCGATGCCATCGCCGAGGGTCGACGCCCGGTCGAGATGGCGGACGACGAAGCGGCGCTCCATGACTTCTGTCTGGAGCTGCTGCGACACCAGTGCGTCAGCGATACGACCTACGCGCGCGCGCTGGCACTCTTTGAGGAGCGGGGCGTCATCGACACGGTCGGCATCCTCGGGTACTACTCGCTGCTGGCAATGGTGATGAACACCGCCCGGACGCCGCTGCGCGAGGGGATGGTGCCGGCGCTACGCCCGTTTCCCAGCTAGTACCTAGCGCCGCTGATCGAACCGGCGGCCAACCAGCGCTGACGCGATGTTCACCTTCTGGATGTCGATGGTGCCGCCCGCGATACCCCAGCCCCAGGCGTCGCGCATACGCCGCTCCATCGGATACTCGCGCGAGTAGCCGTAGCCGCCCATCAGCTGCACCCCCATGCTGGTCACCTCGCGCGCGGCCTCGTTGGACACGACCTTGGCGATACTCGAGTCGAGTACGCTCGGCAGCCCACCCTCGGCGTTCTGCGCGGCGCGGTGCACCAGCAGGCGCGCCGCCTCGACCCGCATCGCCATGTCGGCCAGCTTGAGCTGAACGGCCTGGAACTCGACAATCGGCTTGCCGAACTGCCGCCGTTCCTGCACCCAAACCAGCGCATCATCCAGCGCCGCGGCAGCCTGCCCCAGCGCCATCGTGGCGTTCCCGCACCGCTCCAGATCGAACGCCCGCATCAACTTGGGAAACCCACCGGCGGGCACCACCAGGTGGTCGGCCGGCACCGACACCTCGTCGAAGTAGAGATCCGACTCCGGGACACCGCGGAACCCCATGAGCTGCTCCTGCTCGCCGAACGTCAGCCCGGGTGTGTCCCCTTCGACGTAGACCGCACCGATGCCCTTGGCGCCCGGCGTCTCGGACAACCGGCAATACACGAGATACGCGTCAGAGTGCCCACCACCGGAGCACCAGCGCTTGGCGCCGTTCACCACGATCCGATCTCCGCGTACCTCGGCCCTAGTCCGCAGATCGGTCAAGGCGGTCCCGGCGTCCGGCTCCGACATGGCGACCGCCACCATCATCTCGCCACGACAGACTGCCGGGATGACACGCTCCTTCAGGGCGTCGTCCGCGAAGTGCTCGAGCGCCCGGACCGGACCAACGACCGACTCGAAGATCGGAAACGCCACGGCCGACGAGATCTTGGCGAACTCTTCCAGGACGAGCAGCGCGTCCACGTTGCCCAGACCGAGACCGCCATAGCGGGTCGGTATGTTGACGCCAAGAAACCCCATCTCGGCGTAGCGCTTCACCCAGTCGCGCGACAACGGCCTGGCCTCCCGCTCGGTCTCTTCGGCGACCGCCGTCATCTCGCCGCGGGCGAACTCGCGCGCGGCGGTCTGCAGCGCCTGCTGCTCCTCGCTCAACCTGAAATCCATGCGTACCCTCCATCTCGCAACCGGTGGTGATTGGGTGAATGGTACACTCGCGGCCCGCTGCTAACAGAGAGGAAGGGTCACACGATGTCCACGCAGCTCTACGAAGACGGGATGAAGGCCAGACGCAAGGTGCTGGGCGACGCGTATGTCGACCGCGCCAGCGCGGGCGCCGACGCATTCAACGCCGAGTTCCAGCGGATGGTCACCGAATATTGCTGGGGCGCGGTCTGGGCACGCACGACGCTCAGCGATCGACAGCGCAGCCTGATCAATCTCGGGATGATCGCCGCGCTCAACCGAGGCGACGAGTTCAAAACCCACGTGCGTGGCGCGCTGCGAAACGGCTGCACCCTGGACGAGATCCGGGACACGCTGCTGCAGGTGGCGGTCTACTGCGGTATCCCGGCCGGGGTGGAAGCGTTCCGGCTGGCCCGACAGGTGTTCGAGGCCGACGGTGTGACGCCGGACTCCTCCACGGCTGGGCCTGGCCAGTGACCAAACATCCGTGGGGCAAGGCTTCAGCCTTGCCTCGCAGGCCTAAAGGCCTGCGCCACATCTTCACCCCTTTGCTGCTTCGATCCCCTCTTTCTCGTCGACCGTCCACAGCAGCGCGCCTCCTGCGAGGAAAAACAGCACAACCACGCTGACCCCGACCCGCTGGCCATAGGCCTCGGACAGGATGCCGAGCAGCAGCGGGCCCAGAAAGGCCGTGGCCTTTCCGGAGAAGGCAAAGAACCCAAAGAACTCGGACTGATGTCGCTCGGGTACGAACCGGCCCATGAGCGACCGGCTGGCTGACTGGTTGGGTCCGGCAAAGATCCCGATCCCGATTCCCGCGACCCAGAGCCATGGCCGTCCGGGAGCCAACACCGCGATGAGCGTGGCCACCGAGAGTGCGACCAGGCTCACCATGATGGTCGACTTGCCGCCGCGCCGGTCGTCCATGATCCCGAACACCCACGCCCCGAGTCCGGCTGCCACGTTGATGACGATCCCGAACACGATGATGTCGGACTGCGTGAAGTCGAACGTGCCGCTCGCGTAGATCCCCGCAAACGCGAAAACGGTGACCAGCCCGTCGTTGTAGACGAGGCGGGCCAGCAGAAACCTGATGATCTGCCGGTAGTGTCGAATCTTCTGCGCGGTCACCTTCAGATCCGTGAACGCCTGTCGGAGTGGAGACCGACCTGTTTCCGGGACGCCGATGGAGACACTCGCGCCCTTGGCCGAGTCGCGAACCCACAGAAAGATCGGAAGGCTGAAGATGAGGAACCATCCCGCCACGAGCAGGTTCGTGGCACGCACGTTGAATGCGTCTTCGGTGCTGAGCGCCAGGAGCGGGTCGCTACCCGGCAAGCCCACGAAAACCAGCAGTGCCACCACCAGACAGACCAGACCGCCCGCATAGCCCAGACCCCACCCGTACCCGGAGACCCGCCCGATCCGTTCAGGCGACACGACCGCGGGGAGAAAGGCGTTGTAGAACACCATCCCGACCTCGAACGCCACGTTGGCGATGACGAACACCGTCAGCGCCGTGAGCACCGCGTTCGACTGATCGGGGGTGATGAAGGCGAGCACCGTGGTTGCGGCGACGCACACCAGGGTTGAGATGATCAGAAACTTCCGGCGGGCACCGCCCCGATCGGCCGCCGCACCGAGCACGGGAGACAGGACCGCAATGAGGATCGAGCTGACGACGATGCCCCGCGACCAGAAGGCAGTCCCCGTGTCTGGATCGTCGGCGAACGCCTGCACGAAGTAGGTGGAATAGATGAAGGTCACCACCAGGGTCGTGAAGGCGGAGTTGGCCCAGTCGTATGTGCACCAGGCGGCGATCGTCGTGCGGTCGTCCTTCACGCGCGGCTCTCTCGTAGCGGGGTGACGCACACCCTGATGCCATCAGATGGCGCTGACAACCGCTTGGCCACGGGCAAAGCGACGCCTCCTTCAGACGGACCCGACCGAGTACGGTGTCCGAGACGTTCGGGAAACGGTGGTGCGCTCCATGACGGTTCCCGGACCCTACCACACCACTGCCCGACGCACGGCACACGTACAATGCGCGCCACCATGATCTATCTGATTCGACATGGCGAGACGGTGTGCAACGCCCGGCGCATCGTGCAACAGACGGACACACCGCTGAGCGCGCGTGGCGCGCTGCAGGCCGAGCGGGTGGCCGCTCGCCTGGCCGATGCCGGACTGACCCGGATCATCGCCAGCGACTACCGTCGGGCCAGACAGACGGCGGCCGCGCTGGCGCAGGGTGGGATGGTCCCGCTCGAGCCGACACCGCTGCTCCGCGAACGAGACCTGGGAGAGCTGCGCGGACGTCCCTATGCAGAGGTCGAGCACCTGTTCTACAACCCTGATGACGACCCGCCGGGCGGCGAGACCTGGGCGCGGTTTCTGGCCCGGGTGTCGGCGGCGTGGGACCGTATCCGCCAGGCGGCCAGGGCCGGCGGCTCCCCGGCCAGGGTCGCCGTGGTCACACATGGTCTGGTCTGCCGCGCACTGGCCGAGCACCAATTGGAACTCGAACCAGGCGCATCGCCGCCGACCTGGTTTCCGAACGCATCGGTGACGCTCATCGACGCGGCGCCGCCCTGGACACTGCGGCACCCGGTCTGTGTGAACCATCTCGACGGTCTGTGACACCCGCTGCCAGCTCCGAGCACCTATAATCGCGCAGGTCGGCATCATCGCAACCAGACGCGGGCTCGCCTGGCGGGGGCTGTGGCGCAGGCCTTCAGGCCGGCGAGGCAAGGTCGAAGCCGTGCCCCACGGATGCCGAGGCAACGGAGCTCCGGAACAAACGGGAGACAACCATGAGATCAGCTCGCAGGATTGCAACCGGCATCGTAGCGCTCGGATGGGTGCCGACGCTGGCGTTCGTGGGACTGCACTGGACCGGTGAGACGCACGCCCAGGAACGCACCCCGATCAAGGTCACCCGCATCTACACGGGACCCGACAACCAGACGCACGCCGAGGAGTACGACGTACCGCTCGGCGCGCCGCGCGGCGCGACGGAGCTATCGGAGGCGATCGACGTCACCAGTCTCCAGTTCCGGCGCACGTCGCCTGACTACTTCATCGACTGGCACACCGCACCGCGACGGCAGTATGTCATCACGCTGAGCGGCGAGAGCGAGGTGGAGATCGGCGACGGGACGAAGGTCCGGTTGCATCCGGGGCACATCCTGCTCGCCGAGGACACGACGGGCCAGGGACACATCTCGCGCTCGGTGGGCAGCGAGGATCGGATCTCATTGTTCATTCCGCTGGCTGAACAGTAGGACGCCGTGTGTGGCGCAGGCCTTCAGGCCCGTGAGGCATGGCTGATGCTATGCAGCACGGATGTCTGCACAAGGGTGCCCCGGCGCCAGACACGGTTTCGGTGGGTTGGAGAAAAAGCGCCCCAGTTTCTCCATCTCCGGATGGAGTTTTCCGGCCTCAACCGGACGACCGCGCACCGGCGGGCTGCAGAGCCTCGCGGTCGACGGCGCCGATGCCGTCGATGATCTTCGCGTAGGCCCGTCCGATCTGCTCGAGCCCGACCGCCGGCACCCATTCAGGCGTGTCCTGCTCGGTGTGCTTGATCTCGGGCGAGGTGATGACCTGGATCGACGGCACGTCGCGCGCCATCCGACCCATCTCGCCGGACGCCCCACCCTCCATGTCGGCGGTCACACCGACATTGAACCGGTTGAATGCGTCGAGCACGGTGTCGAGCAGGATCGGACTGCCGTTGACCCACCATCGCATCGGCGACACGGCGTTCATCATCCGTAGCCGGGGGCCCCAGTATTTCGTTCGGACCGCGGCGACATGTTCCAGGTTGATGGCAAGCACCGTGTTGGCGAGCGCCGTCTCCCGGTTGTCGTGGAGCCAGCTCGTCCCCGGCCCGCCATGGTGACCGACCGATGCGAGGAACCGTAGGGTGCGGGGTCGCTCCGCGAGCGAGGTCTTCGCGTAGTGCTCGAGCAACCCCATCATGACCGCCAGCCCGGACGCATTGTCGAGTGCCGACTGGAAGTAGCCATCCATGTGGGCGATGATCAGAATCTCCTCGTCGCTCACGCCCGGCAGCGTGCCCCAGACACTGGCCGCCTGCAACCCGGAGCGCCGCTCGCTCTCCATCGTGTAGCGCACCCGCACGCGCTCGCCACGACCGAGCCTGTCACGCAGTCGCATCCCGTCCTCGTAGCCCAGGTTGAACCCGGGGCCGTCACCGGTTCGCTGCCAGACGGCGAAGTTGTCGGAGATGCCATAGACGATACCGACCGCCGCGGCCCCTTTCTCGAAGGCGCGCGCAACCGACCCCTCGTCGCGAATCGAGTGCCGCAACGTGCCGGGGCGCGGGATGTCCTGAATCAATACCGCCTTGCCGACCACGTCGCGGCCGAGGTAGTCGGCGTCGCTGCCGCCACCCACCCAGACCAGGTCGAACTCGAGCCCCCCGGGCGGCGTCGATGGGGCGCCCTGGGGCGGCCGCGCCGACGCGAGGGTGAACGTCTGGGCGCCGCTGGCGAACGTCAGCTCCCAGGCCGTGGGGTGCCATACCGGGTTCAGGTCGAACGACTGCCGAGAGACGGTGTCGAGGCCATTCCGGCGGAAGTGGCCCTCGACCCAGTCCTGGGTCGCCACATGGCTCGCGGTGCCAACGTTGCGGCCCCAGAAGATGGTGCCCGCGTCACGGTCGGCCAGCGAGATCGCGTCGACCTCCAGCAGCATCTCCTTCAGGCGGTCGCCTTCGATGTCGGCGTAGCGCTCATCCTCAGGCCGGAGCGGGATCCGAATGAACGCGTCGTCCCGCAACTGTCCGGAGGCATCGAGCAACGGCTGCCCCAGCGGATTCGGCGGCGCCTGCTGTCCCCCCAGAGACACACCTGAGGCGACGAGCAGCACCACCAGAGCGATGCCGCCCTGCCATGCTGCTGAAGTCGAGCGCATGGGTCTCTCCTTGTCTGTTCGCCGCCGTTGACGGAGACGGCCGCGTGAATTGGCGCCAGTATAGCAGCGTCCGCGGGCTGCCTCTCGGTCCGCAGGAAACGGTGCCACCTGAGCACCATTGAGGGACGAGACGGTCTCTTCTGCAGACCGTTTCCCTCTCCAAGGCCCGTGTGCAGCCGGTATGTCGAACCGCGTACTCGCCCGTCAAGCCAGTGCGCTAGCGGTTACCCCTGCGGCGGGATATCATGCCGCCAGCCGTCCGATCCGGAGGTTCCAACTGATGCTGAACCGACGCACGTTGTTGTCGGCCCTGATGACACTCGCCCTGGGCGTCTGGGCGACCGGCACCGCCCTGATGCAGCAGGACCCCGAGCTGGCCACCTCCGTGAACGACGGTTTCACGATCGCCATGGTCGGCGACCTCATCTACGCGCACGACCTCGGGCACATGATGACCGACGAGTCGTTCGTGGCGGTGGTCGAGCTGCTGCGGGACGCCGACGTCGCGACCGGGAATCTCGAAGGCATCATCGTCGACGGCCGGACCTTCACGGGATCGCGAATGGGCGGGCACGGTGCGGAGCCGGGCGCCGCCGACAGCCTGAAGGACATGGGCTTCGACCTCGTCGCGCGTCCGAACAACCACGGCAACGACTTCGGGCCGGAAGGGATGGCCGAGACGAGCGTGCATCTGGACCGTGTCGGCGTGCAATACGCCGGTGTCGGCAACACCTACGCGGCGGCCCGCGCGGCGCGGTTCTTCACGGCGAGCAAGGGCCGGGTCGGGATGGTGGCGACGACGTCAACCGGCACGGTGCCGGCCCGCCCGGGGCGCGGCGAATGGCCCGGCGTCGGCGGCTACAGCAATCTGGGCGTGACGCGCTCCTTCATGATGCCGGCCGGCGCGTGGGACGCGGTGCGGACGGTCCGCGATCACTTCCCCAACGGCACCGGCTTCTACGCGCGCGGCGCCAACACCAACGACCACATCCAGATGCTGGGCGAGCACTTCCGCAAGGCCCCGGCCGGCGTGACCGAGCCGTACTACTCCTTCGAGATGAACCCGCGCGACCTGCGGGATCTGCTGGCGGCGGTCCGCGAAGGCAAGATGCGCTCGGATTTCCTCACGGTCGCCATTCACTCGCATCATTTTCGTGACACCAAGGGTGGCTACCGCGGGATCAACATACCGGAAGCGGAGCACCTCGACACCAACCCGAGTGTCGCCGACTATCTCGAGGAGTTCGCCCGGGCGGCGATCGACGCCGGTGCCGACGCGTTCCAGGGCACCGGGGTCCACGTGGTGCGCGGCATCGAGATCTACCAGAACCGGCCGATCTTCTATGGGCTCGGCGAGTTTGTCCGCCAGCGCGATGTCGACGGCTTCTCCGGGCTTGGTGAGCTGCGGCGGGACGCCTGCGCGGGGTGCCCGTTTCCCGCCAAATACGAGAGCTTCATCGCGATCAGCGAGTTCAGCGGCGGGACGCTGAGGGAAGTACGGCTGCACCCGGTCGAGCTCCGCTACGACGCCGAGCGGATGGCGCATCGAGGCATCCCCCGGATCGCGCCGCCGGAGACCGCGCAACGGATTCTCACACGGCTGCAGGAGCTGTCGGCAGCCTACGGCACGACGATCGCGATCGAGGACGACATCGGTGTGATCCGGCCCTAGCGGTCGGCAGAAGGCGTTCGGGCCGCCTGCTTCGGCTACAGGCTTTGGAGCGGCTTTAGGCTCAAGGAAGAGCTTCGAGACCGGGAACGGAAACGCCGTGAGCGCCGCCCGTTTTCACCGCCTCGCCGACGATTTTTACCGTTCGACCTCGCATTCGCCGTAGTACTGCTCCGGTCTCGAGGTGAAGCCCGGCAGCGAGGTGTCGGTGTACTCGTGTCGTGTGTGGACCGCCATCAGCTTCCCGTCGGTCGTCTCGCGATCGATGACGGTGGTCGTGTAGAGCGGTCCCACCATGAACATCTGCACCAGATGGAGATAGTCGCCCGTCTGCCTGACGATGATGCTCGACGCGCCGTAGGGGCCCACAACTTCGGCGGTCGCGACATCGGTATCGATCTCTTCGAACCGTATCGAGAACGTGGACCCGTCCAGGCGCGCCTCGGCGGCGCCGTCGGTCCAGGTGCCGGTGGCGATGACCGTGAACGTACAGTCGAGGCCTGTCGTGTCCACCAGGCGCCCCTGCGCGGTGCCGTTCGCGGCCGACAGCGACGCGACGAACGCCCCAACGACAATCATGGCCACCTTGACGTGCATGCGCCCTCCTGCATAGTCGGCATAGTGAGATAGACTGCGTGACATTCTAGCAACGCGGCGCCTCGAGCCGCCCAGACGACGGTCGGCCGCATTGCTAGACTACTTCGATTACAGCCCCGCTACGCGGGGTAGACATCTCCGTGTGCTAGGAACCTTGCTTCACATGTCACGATCTCACCATATTTTGGAGATGTCCAACCGTCGGTCCATCCGCCCGATGAGAATCGCCACCCTCGTTCTGCTGCTCGCCGCCGTGGTGATTCTGGAGGGACAGCCGCTCGACCCGACCCTGCACGCGCAGCTCGAGCAGCTGTTTCCCGCCGCCGCGGCCTTCTCGCCCAAAGAGGGGACGCCACCGCACTTCAAGGCCTACGCGAACGCCGCCGGCTCGGGGCAACAGACCCTCGCCGGGTATGCGTTCTGGACCACGGAGCTCGAGCCGCTGGAACGGGGCTACGACGGTCCGATCCAGATCCTCGTCGGCATCGACCTGAACGGCATCCTCACCGGCATCGTCGTCGTCCGGCATCACGAGCCCTACGGGTACTTCTCGGTCGACACCCCGGAGTTCGCGGCGCAGTTCGTGCGCAAGAACATCCGCGATCGCTTCAGGGTGGGTCGGGACATCGACGCCGTCTCGACCGCCACGCTGACGGTCACGAGCTCGACCCGGGCCGTGAGGAACGCGGCGCGCCGGATTGCCAGACAGTTCCTCGTGCCAAGCGGGTCGAAGTGATCCAGTCATCCACGCCACGCTTCGTCGGCACGCTGCTGCTCGTCCTGGTGTGGGCGACGTCCCTAGCAGCCCAACCGGACGCAGCCGTCACCGGCCAGCCCGACGCACGCGCCACGGACACGCAACCGGCCGATGACCTGTGGCAATTCGACGACGACGAAGACGTCGAGACGTGGGGTACCCTGCTTCGTGATCAGGCGCTCGACCTGACGCTGTTCGTCGCCTTCGCCGCCCTGGCGCTCGTGAGCTTCTTCCGGAAGAGCGTCCGGCTCAAGTACGTGACGCTGGTGGCCGCCGTCGTCTACCTGGGGTTCACGAAGAGCATGCTGATCTCGGTGGTGGACGTGAATCGCCTGGTACCTCCTACATGGAACCTGCCGGTGTTCAGATACAGCCTGGTCTGGTATCTGTTCGCCGGGTTCACCGTGGTGTCGACCGTGCTGTGGGGGCGCCTCTACTGTGGTCGGGTCTGTGCCTTCGGCGCGCTCACGCAGCTGATGGATTCTGTCGTGCCCGCTCGATGGCGGGTCGAGCTGCCCGTGTGGCTCGAGCAACGGGCCGCGTTGGTCAAGTACGGACTCCTGGCGGCGACCCTGCTCTATTTCGTGGTGACGGCTGACATCGCGGTCTATCGGTATGTCGAGCCGTTCTGGATGTTTACTCGACAGGCCACGACCGGCTTGTGGATCGGTCTGGCCGTGCTGCTCGTCGCCACCGTCTTCGTCCGGAACCTCTACTGCCGCTTCCTGTGCCCCGTCGGCGCCGCGCTCGGTCTGCTGTCGAAGCTGACCGTGTTCAGGATCAAGCGCTGGTCGGAGTGCAATACCTGCAAGATCTGCGAGAAGAAATGCGAGTGGGGGGCGATTCGTGGACCAGAGATCGTGATGACGGAGTGCGTGCGGTGCGACGACTGCGAGCGACTCTACCTGGACACCGCGAAGTGCCCCCACTGGATCATCCTACGCCGGTCCCCGGCGACCTCGAGACCACCATCCCCGTCGGCTGGCTAAGGGCCGGCTTCGGCGAAACCCTCTTCCAGATCTTCATCCTGAACGCGACCCGGCGCCTCCAGGCTGACCGCGTCTACACCGATTGCTACAACGAGGAGACCTACACCGCGAAGGCCTCGAGTGGACCGACCAGACCGAGTCCGGTGGCCGTTCGAGGTTCGCCCGACTTCTCCTATGCCAACGACCAAGGGCACAGAAACGAACGACAAAGCTCGGTCGGCGTGACGCTGTGACCACGGCTGTGATAGGCTGACCGCGATCTGCGGCGACCTGGGCGACTGAAGACGAGTTGAGGACCCTAGGGAAGATGCCAATCTACGAATACGAATGCCGCGGGTGCCACAACCAGTTCGAGTTCCTGGTACTCGCCACGACGACCCCCGCCTGCCCTGCCTGCGCAAGCACCGACCTCGACAAGCTCCTATCCCTTTCCTCGGTCAGCTCCGACGGCACCCGTCAGCGGAGCCTCGGTCTCGCGCGGGAAAAATCCAAGATAGTCCAGCGCGACAAGGCGCACGCCGAGCACGAGGCGTTCCACCACCATCATCACTGACGGGCGCGCCGTGCACTCGACCGGCGCCGTGGCTATGGGCTTTGGGCTCTAGCAGGCTGCGGAAAACTCCTGCCTGCTGGCTTCAGACTTTGGGCGCTCGATCCAACCTTTCGATTCTCGGAGAGCCCGCGATTGCAGTAGAAGCGGCGAAGGTCCGGCTTCCTCCTGACTTCTGACGCCTCGAGCGTCCTCCCTTAGACGTCGGCGAGGTGTGTCAGCTGGCCGGTGCTGTCGCCAAGTTGCTCGGTCGGCACCCCGATCTTGTCGAGCAGCGTGAGCTGCAGGTTGGTCAACGGGGTCTCGTCGGCCACACGCAGATGACGTCCGCCCCGCAGCCGACCGCCGGCCCCGCCGGCCAGCAGGATCGGGAGATTGACGTGCAGATGCTGGTTGCCGTCGCTGATGCCGCACCCGTACAGCATCAGCATGTGGTCCAGCAGCGTGCCGTCGCCGTCGGGGGTGGACCGCAGCCGGTCGAGAAAGTAGGCGAACTGCTCGATGTGATGCAGATTCACCTTC
This sequence comes from Acidobacteriota bacterium, assembly GCA_015659035.1. GTDB lineage: Bacteria > Acidobacteriota > Vicinamibacteria > Vicinamibacterales > UBA8438 > NP936. Next base: position 92,956 of record DQNS01000001.1, read on the forward strand.
CCCAGCTTCTCCATCTGCGCCGGGCGGTTCTGGTGGTGAGACAAGCCGTGGTGCGGGTCGGGGATGCCCAGCTCCGGGTAGGTCCGGGGGCTGACCTCGCGCGACATCATGAACGTGATGACCCGGGTCATGTCGGTCTGGAACGCCAGCACCTGCAGGTCGAACATCAGACGCGCGTGCTCGGCGAACGTGTCCGGGATGCCCCCGGTGGGCCGCGCTAGCTCGGGCAACTCGATGTCGCTCTGTGCCTCGGCGAGCTGGATGCGCCGCTCGATATCGCGAATGGCGTCGAGATACTGGGTGACCTTGTCGCGATCGCCCGGCGCCAGCGTGCTGCGGAAGCTGTCGACCTCGTGCACCAGTGAGTCGAGAATGCTGCGGTCTTCACGGATACGCTGCAGGCGGGCCGCCTGGCTCGTGTCATCGGTGTCGCCGAATAGCCGCTCGAAGACCGCGCGCGGCTGGTTCTCCATCGGCAGCGGCGTGGTCGGATTGCGCCACGACAGGGTGTTGGCGTAGGCGCAGCTCCACCCGGCCTCGCAGGCGCCGATCAACTCGTTCGGGTCGAGGGCGAGCTCGAGCGACGTCAACTGCGTGCCCTGCCCGATGCGCTGCGCCGCGATCTGGTCGATCGAGGTCCCGCCACGGATGTCCGGTCCTTCGGTCTTTCTCGGGTGCACCCCGGTCAGGAACGCCGCGGCGGCGCGGACGTGGTCGCCCGTGCCCTCACCAGGCAACGGGAACATTGGGGCGCTGGCCAGTCCGCTGATCACGCTGAGCTGGTCGCGAAACGGCGCCAGCGGCGCCAACGTCGGCGGCAGCTCGAAGCCCGCGCCATCGGCCAGCGGCGTCCACCGGTCCATGATGACGCCGTTGGGCACATAGCCGATGAACAGCCGCGCCACCGGTTGGGCCGCGGTATTCAGCTTCCCTGAGAGGGCCGACAGCGCCGGCACCATGCCATCGAGCAGCGGCAGGGCCAGGGTCGCGCCCACACCTC
>DQNS01000054.1 GCA_015659035.1 Acidobacteriota bacterium
CAGGAGACGCCGGACAGCTTCGCTGCGTCCTGCCTCACGCTGGCTCTGCGTTTCACTGCTGGGGCTGGCCGTCCTGGCAGTGGCCGCGACCGGCGATTGGACGGTCAGCGCGGGCGCGGTGACGACGGTCGAGACCGCGGCGGCGCTCGAGCCGGCGCTCGCGCGCGTGGCCGAGCTGCCCCGGATGCGGTCGATCCTGGTGTCGGTCGACGGCGAGCTGCTTGCCGAGCAGTACTTCCACGGCGCCACGCCGCAGCGGGCCGCCAACCTCAAGTCGGCGTCCAAGAGCATCATCTCGGTGCTGGTCGGGATCGCGCTCGACCAGGGGCATCTCGACGGCGTCGACACGACGATCGACCAGTTCTTTCCCGAGTATCTCGACGACCCGGCGAAAGAGCGGATCACGGTCGAGGATCTGCTCACGATGCGGTCGGGGCTCGAGACCACGAGTAACCGCAACTACGGGCGCTGGGTACACAGCGGAAACTGGGTACGCCACGTGCTGACCCGGCCACTGGTGTCGCAGCCGGGGAGCCGGATGATCTACAGCACGGGCAACACTCACCTGCTGTCGGCCCTCATCACCAAGGCGAGCGGGATGGACACACACAGCTTCGCCCGCCGGTATCTGGGCGAGCCGATGGGCATCTCGGTACCCCGCTGGACCACCGACCCACAGGGGGTCTACTTCGGCGGCAACGAGATGTCGATGACGCCGCGCGACATGTTGGCGATCGGCGAGATGTATCTCAACTGCGGCCGTGTCGGCACCCGGCAGATCGTCTCCGAGGAGTGGGTTCACACATCGATCCGGCCGCACGCCACGCGGACGTGGCGCCCGGACCGCGCGTATGGGTACGGCTGGTGGGTACGCGACGTGTATGGCTACGATGCGTTCTACGCGTGGGGCTACGGCGGGCAGTTCATCTATGTCGTGCCGGGCCTGCGGCTGGTCACCGTGATGACCTCCTCACCGAACCCCGGTGCGGGCCTGCGCGCGCACCGGAGTTCGCTCTACGGACTGATGGAGGACGAGATCGTTCCAACGGTCGCCCGCGGGATATAGAGGCGCGGAGAGGACATAGATGATGGAGACGATGACTCGACTGTTCCTTGGCACCCTTGTTCTCGCGGTCGGGTGCGGTTCCGCGCCTCCCCCCGAGGAGGAGGCCGCGGCGCCGATGCCGACGGCCGATCCCGGCGCCGGTACCATCCTGCGTGTCGACCCGACGTTCGACGCGCTGGTGCCGCTCGACGCCACGATCGAGAAACTGGCCGACGGGTTTGAGTTCACTGAAGGACCGGTCTGGGTCCGGCAGGGTGAGCCGGAGCCGCATCTCCTGTTCAGCGATATCCCCGCCAACGCCATCAAGAAGTGGTCGACGAGTGAGGGAGTCACCGACTTCATGAATCCGGTTTATGACGGTGACCCGGGGGAGCGCACCCAGGTGGGGTCCAACGGGCTGTTGATCGACGGTGAGGGTCGGTTGATCTTGTGTGAACACGGTAACCGACGGGTGTCGCGGATTGAAGCGGACGGCAGCATCACGGTGCTCGCGGACCGCTACGACGGCAAACGGCTGAACAGTCCGAATGATGCGGTGTTTCATTCAAATGGCTGGCTGTATTTCACCGACCCGCCCTACGGGCTGGCGCGCCAGGATGAGGATCCGACCAAGGAGCTCGATTTCAACGGTATCTTCCGGTTGAGCCCGGAGGGAGAGGTGCAGCTGCTCGTCAGCGACCAGACCCGGCCCAACGGGATCGGGCTGTCTCCCGACGAACGCACGCTCTATGTGGCGAACTCTGATGGGAACCAGAAGGTCTGGTTTGCCTACGATGTGCTGGAAGACGGCACGCTCGGCCCGGGTCGGGTGTTCTTCGACGTGAACGCTGAGAGCGCGCCTGGAGCGGCGGACGGGATGACGATCGACCGCAACGGGAACCTCTTCGCGACCGGCCCGGGCGGCATCTGGGTGATCAGTCCTGACGGACGGCACCTCGGGTCGATTCAGCCGGACGAGGTACCGGCCAACGCCGCGTGGGGCGACGACGGGAGCACGTTGTACATGACTGCTCGCACCGGCCTGTATCGGATTCGCCTGACGACGGGTGGGCCGATACCGTAGAGTATGCTCGAGAAGTCAGAAGTCAGGAGTCAGGAGACAGGAGGAAGCCGGAGGGCTTCGCCAGCATCCCGACTCAGGAGGCAGCGGATGTCTCGATGCAGTCGCGGGTTGGTCAGGGGGACCTGTTTTGGGTTGCTCTTCGTCTCGGTCGGAGCGGCCGCGCTGGCGCAGGAGGGGACCGCGAACGGGGAGTGGCGGCACTACGCTGGCGACCTCGCCAGCACTCGTTACTCGCCGCTCGACCAGATCGACGGCACCAACTTCAACGACCTCGAGCTGGTGTGGCGGATGAAGACCGACAACTTCGGTTCCCAGCCGGAGTACAACTTCGAGGGAACCCCCCTGATGGTGGATGGGGTCGTCTACACCACGGCCGGCACCCGGCGCAGTGTGGTCGCAGTGGATGCTGGCACGGGTGAGTACCTCTGGATGCATCGGCTCGACGAAGGTGAGCGCGGAGCCGCGACACCGCGTCGCCTGTCTGGTCGCGGGCTGGCGTATCGCGACGATGGCGGCGCCGGGCAGATCATCTATGTGACACCGGGCTACCAGATGATTGCGCTCGACGCGGCCACGGGGCAACGGGTCTCCAGCTTCGGCACCGACGGCATCGTCGATCTGATGCAGAACATGGATCAGGAGATCGATCCGCTCTCCGGCTCGATCGGTCTGCACGCCACGCCCATGGTGGCCGGCGACACGATCATTGTCGGCGCCGCGCATGTGCCCGGCAGCGCACCCGTGTCGATGCGGAACACCAAGGGCTATGTCCGTGGGTTCGACGCCGACACCGGCGCGCGCCGCTGGATCTTCCACACGATTCCGGGGGGCGACGAGTACGGCAACGATACTTGGCTGAACGAGTCATGGCGCTATACGGGCAACACCGGCGTCTGGGGACAGATCAGTGTCGACACCGAGCTCGGCATCGTCTATCTGCCGACCGAGATGCCGACCAACGACTATTACGGTGGCCACCGACACGGCGACAACCTGTTCTCGGACAGCATCGTCGCCGTCGATCTCGAGACCGGCGACCGGCTCTGGCACTACCAGGTCATCCACCACGACGTCTGGGACTGGGACTTTCCCTGTGCGCCGGTGCTGGTCGACGTGGCGATCGAAGGACGTCCCGGCATCACCAAGGTGGTGGCGCAGCCGAGCAAGCAGGGGTGGCTGTATGTGCTCGACCGGGAGACCGGTGAGCCGATCTGGCCGATTGAGGAGCGTGCGGTGGAGGCCTCCGACGTGCCGGGCGAACTGCTGGCGCTGACCCAGCCGTTTCCGACTAGGCCACCCGCCTACGATCGGCAGGGGGTCAGCGTGGACGATCTGATCGACTTCACGCCGGTGCTGCGGGCCGAGGCGCTCGAGCTCGTCGCCAAGTTCCGGCTCGGGCCGATCTTTACCCCGCCTGTGGTCGCCGACCCGGACGGCCGCTACGGCACGTTGATGCTGCCGTCGACCGGTGGCGGCACCAACTGGCCGGGCGGCTCGGTCGACCCCGAGACCGGCATCTTCTACCAGTTTTCCTTCACCAACCTCGTCTCGTTGGGGTTGGTGCACGACCCGGAGCGGTCGGACATGGACTTCATCCGCGGGAATCCGGCAGGGGTGGCCCCGCGCGACCGGTCACTCAACATCCGGGGCTTGCCGCTGGTCAAGCCGCCGTGGGGACGCATCAGTGCGATCGATCTGAAGACGGGTGACATCATCTGGCAGATCGCGCACGGCGAGACGCCCGACAACGTCCGCGAGCACCCGGACCTGCAGGGGGTGACCATTCCTCGGACCGGCCGGCCAGGCCGCGTCGGCACGCTCATCACGAAGACGCTGGTGATCGCGGGCGAGGGCGGGACCTTCACGACGCCGTCGGGTGAGGTCGGCGCGATGTTGCGCGCCTATGACAAGGCCACCGGTGTGGAGGTCGGCGAGGTGTACATGCCGGCGTCGGTGTCCGGCTCGCCGATGACCTACATGCACGACGGTGCGCAGTACATCGTCCTCGCCGTCAGCGGCGGAGGCCACCCCGGCGAGCTCCTGGCGTATCGGTTGCCCGACTAAAGAGTGCCCTCAAGGCCTTTGGACAGCGCCCGTGGCCCTCACCCCGGCCCTCTCCCAGAGGGGAGAGGGAGAAGTTGGAGCGCTTTCTAGCGCACCCTGCTAGAGCCCAAAGCCGTACGCGCGTGCCGCCAGGCCGACGCCGTCGAGCGGCCTGCTACCGCAGTCCCTGGAAAAACGTCCGCACGTCCTCGACCAGCAGGTCCGGCTGCTCGAGCGCGGCGAAATGCCCGCCGCGCGGCATCTCGGTCCAGTGGGTGATGTTGTAGCGCGTCTCGGCCCAGCGGCGCGGCGGGATCGTGATCTCTGTGGGGAACAGCGCCGCGCCGGTCGGGACCTCGATGTAACCCATCGGTCGCGACGGGGTGGTGTTGCGGCTCTCGTAGTACAGCCGGGTCGATGAGGTGATCGTGCCGGTCACCCAGTAGATCATCACGTTGGTCAGCAGCTCGTCCTTCGTGAAGATCGACTCGATGTCGCCGCCGCAGTCGCACCAGGTCCGGAACTTCTCGACGATCCAGGCGGCCAGCCCGGCCGGCGAGTCGTTGAGCCCGTAGCCCAGCGTCTGTGGCTTGGTGCCCTGAATTCCGCTGTAGCCACGCTCGGTGCTCATGAACTGCTGTCGCGCCCGCATCCGCGCGAGCTCGGCGTTCGAGACCCCCTCGTTCGGGTTGTCGGGGTCCGGCGGCGCGGTGCCGGTGACGAAGTTGAGGTGCATACCCACCACGTGGTCGGCGTCGTTGAACGCTGTCCAGCGGCTGATGATGCCGCCCCAGTCGCCGCCCTGGACGCCATAGCGGTCGTAGCCCAGCCGGGCCATCAGCTGCGCGTTGATGGTCGCCATCCGCTCCGGGCCGTAGCCCGGTTCGCGCGGTGCGTCCGAGAACCCGTAGCCCGGCAGCGAGGGAGCCACGATGTGGAACGCGTCCGACGCCTGTCCGCCGTGGGCCTCGGGGTCCGTCAGCGGTCCGATGATCTTGGTGAACTCGAAGATGGACCCGGGCCAGCCATGGGTGACGAGGAGCGGCAGCGCGTCCGGATTGGCCGAGCGCTGGTGGATGAAGTGGATGTCGAGTCCGTCGATGGTGGTCTTGAAGTGGTCGAACGCGTTGAGCCGTCGTTCCTGGTCCCGCCAGTCGAACCCTGTTTGCCAGTAGTCGACCAGCTCGCCGAGGTAGGCCAGGTCGGTGCCATAGTCCCACCCGACGCCCTCGAGCTGGTCGGGGAACCGGGTGCCTGACAAACGCGCCTGGAGATCCGTCAGCACCTCGTCCGGCACGGCGATCTCGAACGGGCGGATGCTCATCGGGTCTTCGGATGTCACGGTAGGCTCGTTTTCCGGGACCGGCTCGTTCGCCGGCGCCGGGGGGGCGCACGCTGCCACCAACCCCGCAGCGAGCATTGCCAGACCGGTTCGTACGCCAGGAAATGCCATGAGCGTCCCTCCAGCCGTTGAGGCTCGTGTGGCGCAGGCCCCACGAATGTCGAGTCGAGCTGCCTTGTGAGCGGGGGCCTCACCGGGCATGTTCGAGCACCAGGAGCGCCGTGCTGTCGGCCACGAACACCCGCGACCCAGCCACCGCGATCCCGCGTGCCGCACCGGGGGTATCGTAGGTTCCCCTCAGGCTAGGAGCACGGGGGTTGCTGACGTTCACGACCTCCACCCCAGCCTGTCCATTCGGGATGTAGATGGTCGCACCGCTCACGGCGATCTGCTGCGGTCTGCCGCGTGGGCGATACGACCCGAGCAGCCGTGGCGCGTCGGGGTCGGCGATGTCCAGGATCTCGACGAGGCCGGTGCGGTCGTAGACGACATACAACCGGTCGTCGGTGGTCACCGAGGCGCTGCGCGCCGGCACGTCGGTGGCTGGATGATGGCCGAGCGCCGTCGGCGCCCTCGGACCGTTCACCCTGAAGAGGTAGACGCCCGACGGTTGGTCGATCACCGCCGCCAGCGTTCCGGCGAGCGCGACATCACGCTGATAGCCGGGTGTGTCCCGGGTGGCGACGAGCGTGGGTGCCGACGGGTCCGACAGGTCCACGACCTCTAGACCGGTCATCAGATTGACGACCAGCGCGACGTCGTCGCCCGGGGCGACCGACACAGCCTGTCCGGGTGTCTCGTGTGTGCCCAGTAGCCTCGGCCTCGACGGGTCCGACGTGTCGAGGATAAGCAGACCGCGAAGCCCGCAGGCGAGATAGACACGGCCTTCGGCCGCCGCGAAGCCGTAGATCCGGTCGGGGACCGTGAACGCGCCGACCTGCGTGGGGGACGTCGGGTCGGAGACGTCGATGATACGCAGCTCGGCCCCGGCGCCGACATAGGCATGGTTGCCTGACACCACGACCGTCTCGGCCGGGCCGTCGAGTGAACCGACCAGCACAAGCTGCGCCGACGCGGACGCCGGCCACACGGCGAGCGCCACCCCCAACAGTCGTCCCATGACACGCACTACACGGTTCCGGCCTCACGGGCGGCACGCTCCCGGTCCCTGAGCTCGCGGCGCAGGATCTTGCCGGACGGTACCTTCGGGATCGCGTCGATGAACTCGACCCGCCGCACCTTCTTGTGCGGCGCGACCCGGTCGGCCACATACGCCATGATCTCCTCGGCCGTGGCCAGGGTGTCCGGTTTCAGCACGACGAACGCTTTCGGGATCTCGCCCGCTTCGAGATCCGGGACCGGGATGACCGCCACATCGGCCACCGCCGAGTGGGCCTGGATGATCCCTTCGAGCTCGGCCGGAGCCACCTGCATCCCCTTGTACTTGATCAACTCCTTCACACGGTCGACGACGAACAGGTAGCCGTCCGTGTCCGCATAGCCGATGTCTCCCGTGTGCAGCCAGCGCTCGTCATCGATCATGTCGTCGGTGGCCTTGGGGTCGTTGAGGTAGCCCTGCATCACCTGTGGACCCCGGATCCACACCTCGCCGGGCTGGCCGGTCTCGGCGTCGGCCCCGGTGGTCAGGTCGACGATCCGGTACTCAGTGTTTGGTATCGCGACGCCGACCGAGGCGTGCTTAATCTCGTGGTCCCCGCCATTGGCGTGAGTGACCGGACTGGTCTCGGTCAGTCCGTACCCCTGTCGAAGCATCACGCCGTGCCGATCGATGCAGGCCTTGCCTACCGGTTCGGGCAGGGGAGCAGCGCCAGACAGGACGTTCTTCAGTTTCGAGAGGTCGTAGTTGTCGACCACCGGGTGCTTGGCCAGCGCGAGCACGATTGGCGGCACGAGGTAGGCCATCGTCACTCCGTATGTCTGGAGTAGCTCGAGGAACTGCTCGAGGTCGAACCGGGGCATCGTCACGATGGTGGCCCCGGCGCGGATGGCTCCGCTCATGATCACCACCATCCCGTAGATGTGGTAGAAGGGCAGGATGCCGATCAGCACCTCTGTGTCCGACAGCTGCTCGACCGAATGCGTCTGGCACAGGTTGGCGACCAGGTTGTGGTGGGTCAGCATGACCCCTTTCGGGAGCCCGGTCGTTCCGCTCGAGTAGGGCAGGACGACCAGATCCGTCTGCGGGTCGATGTCGACGTCGGGCGGCTCGCCGTCACTCTGGGACAGCGCGGTGAACGGCGTGGCCCCTTCCGCTTCGCCGAACACGAACACTTCCTCCACCGAGGTGCCGGTCGCGGCTTCCTGCGCTTTGTCGAGGAACTGCGGGACGGTCACCAGGAACTTTGCTCGGGCGCCGACCAGCTGTCGCTTCAGCTCGCCCGCGGTATACAGCGGGTTGACCGTTGTGTTGACGCCGCCGGTGGTGGCCACACCGAAGAACGCGATGGCGTACTCCGGCACGTTCGGGCTGTAGATGGCGAACACATCGCCCTTGCCGAACCCGCGCGCCGCCAGCCCGGCCGCTGTCCGCCGGATCGTCCCGACCAGCTGTCCATAGGTCAGGGTGCGTCCGCTCGGTCCGTCGATGAGCGCCGCCTTGTCGGCGTATTTCGCCGCGTGCTCGAACAGATAGTCCTGAAGCGTGATGTTCGGGATGTCCACGTCAGGATAGGGGCTGCGATAGATCATCGTCCTCTCCGCGAGTATGTGTCCGCTGTCCGCGAGCGTGCGTGCGCGCCACGAAAGGCAGCTGAACGAGCGCTCCAGTGAGGGCCAAGCGTACTGCTCTCCAGGGGGGGATGCCAGCGCAGACTGCAACTGAAGCTGGCGAAACCCTCAGGTTTCTCCTGGTGCCTGACTTCTGTCTCCTGTAGGACTGCCGTACTGCTTCCTACGTCACGCTCGTCCCGCCGTCGACCGGGATCACCGCGCCGTTAGTGTAGGCGCCCGCGCGCGACGCGAGGTAGATCGCGACGCCCGCCATCTCTTCCGGGCGCCCGATGCGGTGCAGGGGGCAGTTCCGCTCGATGTCGTCGCGGAACCGCTCCAGCGACTGCTTGGTCATCTTGCTTTCGAAGAACCCGGGTGCGACGGCGTTGACGGTGATGTGACGAGGCGCCAGCTCGAGCGCTAGCGCCTTCGTCATGTGATGCACCGCCGCCTTGCTCGCCGAGTAAGGGAAGGTGGTGGTCCGCAGCACCGTCGGTATCTTGATGCCGTCCATCGAGCCGATGTTGATGACACGGGCCGGGTCGTCCGCGCTGGCCGAGTGTGCGAGCAGCCCCGTCAGGTCACGTGTGAGAAAAAACAGTGCCGTGACGTTCAGCTCGAGCACCTTGCGGAACCCGCTTTCCGGGAAGTCCGTATAGCCGGCACCCCACGCCGCGCCGGCGTTGTTCACCAGGATGTCCAGCCGGTCGGTGCGCTCGCCGAGCGCCGCGACCAGTTTCGCCCGGTCGTCGTCCTGCGCGATGTCCGCAGGCAACGCATGACAGGGACCCACCGCCGACAGCTCGGCCGCCACCTGGTCGCAGACGTTCGCTTTTCGCGACGAGATGTAGACGGTCGCGCCGGCCTGCAGATACCCCTCGGCGATCATCCGGCCGATGCCGCGCGAGCCCCCGGTCACCAGCGCGATCTTGCCCGTCAGATCGAACAGGCTCGAGACGTTGATCATATTGTCGTCGTGTGTAGTCACCCAGTGCCGCCTCGAGGTGGTGTCGGGGTCCTGGCAGCGATCGTTCCGAGTGGGGGGTCAGGCCACTGCGTATCCCATGGCGCGCGCGTTGTCACGGACCCGGACATCGCGCATCACGCGCGTCACGAGCGGTGGCGGCTCGTCGAGCAGCTCGACCGTCGCCAGGTGCACGGCGTCGAGGGTGCGTACGGGTTCGACGGGAAAGGGTCGACCCGCTCTCGTGAGCACGGTGTCGGTGACCGTGACGACCGCGCAACGACGCGCGAACGTTCGCAACGCCCGAAACGCCGCGCGGTCGACCGCGTGACGCCCTGGGCTTCCGGCGACCCCTCGTGCCCACCTTAGTGGGGCCACTTAGTTCTTGCCACGGTCGCTCTCGATCAAGGCGGCCACGACCCGTCCGTGCGTCGTTACGGCAATTCGCTCACCGGCCTCGCTTCGTCGGACATCGTGACTCAGGTTGTCCTTGAGCTCTCGGATACCGGCAGAGGTCATGGCAACAATATAGCCAGGTGTAGCCACATTGGCAACGTCTCGCGCGGGCCCTCATGGAGGCACCGCACGACGACGGGGTCACCCCGGCATCTCGAGCCTGTCTCCTGTCTCCTTCGAGTTCTCGTCTGCTCAGAAGATCGCCAACGGGTTCAGCGGCGAGCCGGTGCCGCCGGGGTTCGGGATCGGAGCGGCGACCAGCAGGAACTCCCAGCGGTTGAGCCGGGCGGCGGTCTCGGCCAGCGCCTCCAGGGCCATGTTGTCGAAGATGTTCGCGCCGAGCGCGACCAGCACCAGCTTGTGGAACGGGAGGACGGTGCCCGGTATCTGACCGACGTCCTGGGTGCCGTCGCTACCCACCAGGGCGACGTCGCGCTGCTTCAGCCAGGGCGCGACGGTGATGTCGTAGCCGGACCGGTTGTTGTTCACCCGGCGTCCGGTGCGCAGGAAAATCGCGTCGCCGGACGAGACCGTCACCCCGGTCTGGCGCTCCCACGCCTCGATGTCCTCCGGGTAGACATGTGTGCCGGTCTCGAGCGCGTCGACACCCTTGAGCCGCGGGATGTCGAGCAGGACACCCCGTGTGACGATGCCGCCGGCGAGACCGCTGATGCCCATCTGCGTGCAACCGGTCTCGTCGAAGACCTCGTCGAGCGCGATGCCGTTGTAGACCTTGCCCTCGTGGTGCGCGTGGCACAACGCATCCAGGTGGCTCACCGTCGACCCGTGGAACGCCACCTGCTGCCGCTCCATCAGGAACCCGGACTGGATGTTGGTGACACGCAAGCTGGTGAACGCGGCGGTGGAGCTCGGGTTGTCCGGGGGCGAGACGACGCGGATCGGGAGCGACAGCGACACCACCTCGCCGGTCGTTGCCAGGGCCAGCGCCTGCCTCCGCTTCGCTTGTGTGATCAGGTTGACGGCGCCGAGCTGGTCGTCGGCGCCCCAGCGGCCCCAGTTCGACAGCTCCTGCATCCATCGATCGACCTGCGCCTTGGTGATCGCGGCACGCTCCTGACCGTGTAGCGTCCAGCCGCCGGCCAGCCACACGGCTGTCAGGGCGGCGAGGCCTCGCACGATGATGCTGGTTCTCATGTGTCTGCTCCTTCAATCTCCCCTCACCGCGCGAGACGGGCCAGACCGGCCTGCGCGCAGTGCTGGATCATCTTGAACATGTTCTGGGTGGCTTCCTCGCCGATGACGAAGGGGTGCGGGTCGCCGGCGCCGCGGGTCGCCAGCGCCTCGATCTTCTCGTCCGCCCTGTCGAAGATCGCGTGATTCGAGATCACGACGTCGGCGCCCGCCTCGGCCGCGACGGCCGCGAACTTCTGCGCCCCAGCGACGTACCGGGTGTAGAACTCCTCGGTGGGCCGCATCGCGGTGCCACCCCACAGGGCCGCGACATGCGACCGGCCGCCGTCACGAACCGGCACCAGCGTCGAGATCGTGCCGGGCGTGTGACCGGGCGTGAGCGTGAACCTCAGCTGCGTGTCCCCGACACTGAGCTGCTGGCCGTCGGTGACCTCGATGTCGCGGGTCGGCTTTGGCTGGCTGCCGGTGTTCGCCAGCATCATGTCCCAGTCGGGCGCCGAGAGCAGCACGCGGGCGCCGAACTGCCGCTGGAGCTGCTGCGCGCCGCCGTAGTGGTCACCGTGTCCGTGGCTGACGAGCACATGCGTGATGTCGGCCGGGTCGAGCCCGAGTGTCCGCAGCCCCTCGATGATCTCTGCCTCGACGTTGTAGTCATACAGGGGGTCGATGATGACGATGCCCCCGGAGGTAGTGAGGGCCCAGGCGTTGAGCGACCGCGTGCCGAGAAAATACAGGTTATCGAACACCTTGGCCGGCTCGGCGTACCAGTCGGACCGTGGCGGGGGCTGCCGCCGCGTTGGTTGCGTCCGTGCCCGGCTTGCGACCGGTCGTGACGCGCGCGGCTGCGGCGCGCGGCACAGATAGTCGAAGAAGCGCGGGTGCTCGGCGCCCGCGGCCTCACGCGCGGCGGCGACGTGCCGCTCGACGTCCGGAGATGCGGTCTGCCGGGCGAGAGCACTGGCGGTCACGCCGGCGCCGAGCGCCATCGCAACGCACGCCGCGACCGTCGTCTGTTTCTGCATCATCGCCGTTCCTTTCGCGACCTGTCTTTGAGCGCTTTGAGTAGGAAACTGACGACGGCGAAGCCCTCCGGCTCCTCCTGTCTCCCAACTCGATTGACCGATGGGAGGGATTATGTCAGCGGTCGGGTGAGGCCGCCAAGCGCTTTCGTGTGCTGGGCGAATGCACAAGAAGTCAGGAGGCGGTCCTTCGACAACAGCGCTTTCGCGCTCTGCTCAGGATGAGCGAGGCGTTCGCGCGATGAGGCTGCGTCGGCTTCGGCTTCAGATAAGATCAGGACGGTGACTGCCTCTGAGGGATCCGACGTACAGATGAAGGCGACGCCCCCTGCCGGTGTCGCCAACCCCCTCCGCCGCAACATCGCGATCATCGCGCACGTGGACCACGGCAAGACCACCCTGGTCGATGCCCTGTTGCACCAGAGCGGCGTGTTCCGCGAGAACGAACGGGTCCAGGTACGAGCCCTCGACAACATCGACCTCGAGCGCGAGCGCGGGATCACGATCATGGCCAAGAACACGGCCATCCGGTATCGCGACCTGATCATCAACATCGTCGACACCCCGGGACACGCTGATTTCGGCGGTGAAGTGGAGCGCACGCTGACGATGGTCGATGGCGTGCTGCTGCTGGTCGATGCCTCCGAAGGGCCGCTTCCGCAAACCCGATTCGTCCTGCGTAAGGCGCTCGAGCGAGGGCTGCTGCCGATCGTCGTCATCAACAAGATCGACCGGCACGACGCGCGTCCCGCGGAGGTGCTCGATGAGATCTATGACCTGTTCATCGATCTCGATGCGAGTGAGGACCAGATCGAGTTCCCGGTGCTCTACGCCAACGCGAAGGTGGGCACCGCCAGTCTCAACCCCGCCGAACCAGGCCCCACGCTGCAGCCGCTGCTCGACGCGATCGTCGACCGGATACCCCCGCCCCACGGAGACCCGGAGGCCCCTTTGCAGGCCCTGGTGGCCAACCTCGACTCGAACGACTACCTGGGTCGGATCGCGATCAGCCGGATCGTGAACGGTCGGGTGGCAATCGGCGACCAGATCGCGGTCTCGAAGCTGGATGGCTCGGTTGAGCGCACCCGTGTGACGAAGCTCTACCTGTTCGATGGGTTGCGGCGGGTGGAGGTGGATGCGGCGGCCGCCGGCGACATCATCTGTCTCGCCGGGATCGACCACATCACCATCGGCGAGACCATCACCGACCCGGACGACCCACGGCCGATCCCGCCGCAGCACGTGGACGAGCCGACCGTCTCGATGATCTTTGGGATCAACACCTCGCCGATGGCCGGACGGGATGGACGATACGTCACCTCACGCAACCTGCGCGACCGGCTCGCCCGCGAGCTGGTCGGCAACGTGTCGATCCGGGTCGAGGACACCGACTCGGCGGAGCAGATGAAGGTGATCGGTCGCGGCGAGCTGCAGCTGTCGATCCTGGTGGAGATGATGCGTCGCGAGGGGTACGAGCTCCAGGTCTCGCGACCGGAGATCGTCACCCGGCAGACCGGCGGCCGGATCGAGGAGCCGGTCGAGGAGCTGGTCGTCGACGTGACCGAGGACTACCAGGGCGTGGTCATCGCGCAACTGGGCACCCGGCGGGCCTCGATGACCAAGATGGTCAACCACGGCAGCGGCCGCATCCGGCTCGAATTCCGGATTCCGACGCGAGGGCTCATCGGGTTCCGGTCGCAGTTCCTCACCGATACCCGTGGCACCGGCATCATGAACCACCTGTTCGCCGGGTGGGAGCCGTGGCACGGGCCGATCGCCGGCCGGCCGACCGGCGCGCTGGTGGCGGACCGCGCGGGGAAGGCGACCGCCTATGCCATCTACAACCTGCAGGCGCGTGGTGAGATCTTCATCGCAGCCGGCACCCCGGTCTACGAGGGGATGGTCGTCGGCGAAAACGCCCGGCCGGCCGACCTGGACGTGAACGTCACCAAGGAGAAGAAGCTCACCAACATGCGCGCCGCCAGCGCCGACGACGCGCTACGGCTGGTCCCACCGCGGCTGCTCAACCTGGAACAGGCGATCGAGTTCATCAACGACGACGAGCTCGTCGAGATCACCCCCGGTAGTACTCGCCTCCGCAAGCGGGTTCTAGCCGCCAACCAGAGGCCCAGGAGGGAGACATAGAGCGAAAGGAGACAGGAGGCAGGAGAAAGCCGGAGGGCCAACGCCGGCATCTATTGAGCGCACTGAAGTACCCCGGTTGCAGCGTTGTAGCTGGATGGTCGTCGGGGTGTTCTGGATATTGGCGAAGCCCACCAGTTTCATTCTGTCTCCTGACTCCTGCCTGTAGGCACGTCTGAAGCCGAGTGCGCTATGATACGCGCATCGCACCGCGAATCGTCGTCTGCTCCCGGTCGACAGGCCGGCTTCAAGGAGGTTCCCGTGAGACGTTTCATGCTTGCCACCACGGCCGTCACATTGATGTTGCTGGCTGCGCCCGCGTTCGCCCAGTCGAACGCGCCAGAGATTCCGTATGTGTCGGTGCCCGACTATCTGAAGTACCCGCCGACGATGAATCTCGGCGAGACGCTCGCCGTGGCGGAGAACTCCAAGGGCCATCTCGTCGTGCTGAACCATCCTGGTAGCTCCACCAGTGGGCCGCTGTTTGGCAACGCCACGACGAATTTACTGGAGTTCGACGACCGTGGGAATTTCGTCCGCGAGATCGGACAGAACGTCTACGGCCTCGGCTACGGCCACTCGCTTCGGTTCGACAACGACGACAACTTGTGGGTGGTCGATAAGGGGACCAACGCCGTCACCAAGTTCAACCCGTCGGGTTATGTCGTCCTGAACCTCGGCCGTCGCCCGGAGGGGTTCGATGACTACGAGCATCCTCCTGCGAGTGAAGCACGTCAGGTCGACGGCTATTTTGGAGGTCCGACTGACGTTGGGTGGGATGCGGACGGCAACATCTACGTCAGCGACGGCTACATCAATTCACGAGTCGGCAAGATGGACAAGTGGGGCAACTGGCTCAAGTCCTGGGGCAGCTATGGGCGCGAGGACGGGCAGCTGCGGCTGCCGCACAACCTGCAGGTGGACAGGCAAGGGCGGGTGTATGTCGCCGACCGCTCCAACCGGCGGATCCAGAAATACGACTCGGAGGGCAACCTCCTCGGCACAATCGTGCTCAACGTGCCGTACGACAAGACGGCTCAGCCGGTGCTGGGCAACCCGAATCCCAATCTCCCGGACAACACTGCGCCGTGGGCGCTCTGCATCTCGAGCGGCGAGACGCAGTATCTTTTCGCTTCGGACGAGATTCCCGGGCGTATCTACAAGTTGACGTTGGACGGCGAGATTCTGGGCTGGCTCGGGGGGTCGGGTCGCGCGCCCGGGCAGTTCAACTGGCTCCACGGCATCTCGTGCCGGGACGAGAACGTGCTCTACGTCGCCGACATGAACAACTGGCGGGTGCAGAAGCTGCTGCTGAACCAAACTGCCCGGACGTCGGACGAACAGTAGCCGCAGTACTCTCTGGACCGGACCGGCGGAGGTACGAGTGTAGACACCCGGGGGCAAGGTGACAGTCTTGCCTCGCGGGCCTCAACGCCTGCGCCCTATCGCCAACCCCCCGCTGCGAGATCTACCGGATCGGCGAAGTCGCCGCGCGCACGACGCTGTCGAAAGACACGCTGCGGTACTACGACGGGTTGTCCGCTCGCTCGGCACGCATCCAGCGAAAACGCCGCACGTGAGGGAACGCGACCGAACGACCGCCGTATGACGGGAGGAAGTCAATGACACGTACATGCTCGTCGATCGTTGGTCTTGTGGTGATCGCCCTCGGCCTGTCGGTGGGATGTGGCAGTGAGGTTCCCGCGCCCGCGGAGACGGACCCTGGCGTCGTGATCGACACGGTGGCGCTCACCGTCGAGGGGATGACCTGAGGCGGATGTGCCCTGGCCGTGCGCCAGGCCCTGAGGGCGGTCGACGGTGTGGTCGATGTCGAGGTGTCATACGACGACAAGCGTGCGGACGTGCGTTACCGGCCTGATGTCGTGGAGCCGGCGGCGCTGGTGGCAGCGGTCGATGGCTCCGGGTTTTCTGCGTCCGTGAGAGAGAACGATGGTGCAGGTTCTTAGCACCGGCGGAAGCGAGCGGTTGCCGGCCGCCACGGGTGTCGTGGCGGCCCTGCTCGCAGCCAGCTGCTGCCTGCTGCCACTGGCACTGATCGCCACCGGCGTGGCCGGCGCCGGCCTGATGATGACGATGATGCGCTACGAGTGGCTCACGCTGCCGCTCGGCGTCGGCGGTCTGGCCGGCGCGTATGCGCTGTATTTCCGGGAGCGGCGTCGGTGCGATACGGCGGGGTGCAGGGTGGTGGGTGAGCGAGCGACCAAGGTCATGCTGGGCGCCGCCACAGCGGTCGTCGCGGTTGCCCTACTGCTGAGGCTCTTTCCGTCCTGGACGGCGGGCGTTCTGCAGAGCCTGTAGCAACCTGAACCTGAGCGTCGCTGACACAGGAAATCGTTGACACCTCATCGACCACGGCCGAGAACTGACGCAGATGCTCACACACATCACGCGGCGTCTGACCGCAGCGATCCTCGCTGCCGGTGTGATGCTGATGGCGTGGTCTGCGTGCGGCAGCGGCACCCTGACGATGTCCGCGATGATGTGGAGGCTAGGCTAGGGCGATTCCGCCGAGGGCGCCGGCTTCGCGCTAGCGGCGAACCTCTTACCCGTATCTCGAAGTTGCTCGACGAACGTGCGAAGGGTGAGGGACTTCGGATTCGCCAGCAAGGCGTCAAGCGCGCCCGTCTCCTTGATCGTACCATCTTCGAGAACGGCGGCCCGGTGGCACAGTGCCCCTGCCTCGAGCGGATCGTGGGCGACGAGCATCAGGGTCAGCTTGAAGGCTGCGCACAGCTCGCGCATCTGCGTCTGCAGTCGAGTCTTGATCGTGAGATCCAGGCCGGAGAACGGTTCGTCGAGCAACAGCACCGTAGGCCTCACGGCTAGGGCTCGTGCCAGTGCGACACGCTGCTGCTGCCCGCCAGACAGTGAGTCCGGTCGTCGACGTGCCAAATCACCGACCGCGCAGGCTTCGAGAGCTTCGACAGCTCGCCGACCCCGCTCGCGCGAACGCAGGCTGAGAACGACTACCGCCAGCGCGAACAACGGCAAGAGAAGAGGTCCGACAGCCATCCTGGCTGCCGCGGCGCTACCTACAGAGACGAACGAGAGCAGCGCTGGCGCAATTCAACACCAAGGCACCGACAGAAACACGCCGAACCAGCTCGCTCGTTCCCTCGTCATGTATGACCGTTCTTTTCAATAAAGACCCAGCCCCGATTTTATTGCGGTTCTGTTCCAGGAACACAGTCATTCGGTCATGGCCGACGACGACGACGTAGATTGTTCCGTCCTCGGCAACCGCCACATCGGTCGGGTGTTCGAGCCGTGCCGGCGCATCGCCAGCGTCTCCAAAGAGGCCGAGCAATGCCCCAGCCGCCACAGGACGCTTCAGTCGATGAGCCATCGCAGACCGAGTTTGAAGGTTGCGCCTCAAAAGGGTCGCGAGAGTCGACTATCAGCGACCTCGCGATGGACTATTGCGCCGAGTAAGGAACCTTGCTAGATTTGATTTGATGGTCAACCGAGGTCGCGTTGGACGCTCGTGGCCTGTCCCGATGTGGCGCGTCTTATTCGTTGGATTCGTCATGTCGGTGGTTGGCGCCACCGCGTTGTCTGGCGCCTGGCATGTGGAACACGACGCTGACCCAAGCTGCGTCGTCTGCAAGCTCAGGCACCAGCCGCTGGCCGAGGTATCCGGAGACCTCCAGGTCGGTCCGGTCGAGGCGCCCGGGCCGGCGACGCGTGCGTCCGTCACCGCGTGGGTCCCGGCGGACCAGGACGCGCACGTCCCCACCCGTGCCCCGCCGCTCTCCTAGTTCCTTCGACCCGTTACCAACACAGTTCGCACAACAGCGAACGCCGGCCCTCGGTGCATGCTGCCGGCTCCAGGGTCCGTGAACACGAGGGGTGTCGTACGGTACAGGAAATCGGAGGGAAAGAGGCATGGGGGAGTGTCGACGCTGGACGATGCCGATTCTGGCTGGTCTCGTCGCCGGCGCACTGGTAACGACGGCGTCTGCGCAGGAGACCGGCACCATCCGCGGCGCGGTGACCTTCACCGCGAGCGGTGCACCGGTCCACGGCGCCGTGGTCCTGGTGGTCGGTCCGTCGCTCGTGGCGCTGACCGACGCGGACGGAGTGTTCGAGATCCCGGAGGTACCGGCCGGCACGTATGAAGTCCTCGCCCAGCGGGAGCATCTCACTGCGGCGCGTCAGACGGTCACGGTTCAGGCGGCCGATGCGGTCGTGGTCGACTTCACCCTGGACCTCACCGCCATCCACGAAGAGCTGACGGTCACGGCCACGGCGGGTCGACAGACCACCGCCTTCGAGGCGTTCGATGCGATCTCCACGCTGGACTCGTTCGATCTCGTGACCAACGCGCAGGGCTCGCTGGGCGAAGCGCTGCAGCACTTGCCGGGTGTGGCCAACCGCAGCTTTGGACCGGGTGCCAGCCGTCCGATCATCCGGGGCTTCGATGGCGACCGCGTCCTGCTGATGGAGGACGGGATCCGCTCAGGCGATCTCTCGAGCCAGTCAGGGGACCACGGCGTCACGATCGATCCGAATGGCCTCGAACGGGTCGAGATCGTGCGCGGGCCGGCCACGCTCCTCTACGGGTCGAGCGCTGTCGGCGGGGTGGTGAACGCGATCACGCCCCACGAGAGCCAACGGGATTCGCCCATCCCGGGCACCCACGGTCAGTTCGGCGCCGACACCGGGAGCGCAAACGCCCAGGTGGGCACCAACGCCGGCGTGCAGCACGCTACCGACCGTCTGCTGGTGTGGGCGGGCGGCGGCACGCGACGCGCCGGTGACTACGAGACGCCCGAGGGCACGATCGAGAACTCGGCGACACGGCTGTCGAGCGGCCGGGCCGGTGTTGGTTACCTCGGCGACCGCCTGTTCGCTAGCGGCGGTTTTCAGATCGAGAACGGCCGTCACGGCGTGCCGTTCGCGGGGGCGTTTGACGCGGCGGCGGGAGACGGCGCGCCTGCCGACGACAGCGATGCGGAGGTGCGGGTCAACCTCGAGTCCCGCCGCCGGGTCGGCCGCGTCGACGCCGGGATGCGCAACCTGACGAACGGTGTCATCGACGGGTTCCGCGTCGTGTTCAACGTCATCGACTACCAGCACGCGGAGCTGGAGACGGCCGCCGGCGTCGAGACCCTTGAAACGGTCTTCGACAATCGGGCCTATGTCCTGCGCGCCGAGGTGAACCAGCGCCAGACCGCGACGCTCGCCGGTACGTTCGGCGTCTGGAGCAAGCTTCGGCAGTATGTCGCGACGGGTGAGGAAGCGCTCGCGCCGCCGACCGACCAGACCGCGGTGGCGGCGTTCGCCTACGAGGAGCTGGACTTCGGGCGCTATCGCGTCCAGTTCGGCGGTCGGGTCGAGCGCAACGCCTACACGGTTGACCCGCGCGCCGAGGAGCGTCCTCACCCAGGCAGCGGCGACCCAGCCCGCGAGGCGATCGAGCCCCCCGACGTCCGCGACCGCAGCTTCACCGGCGCCTCGGCCTCGGTGGGCATGCAGGTGGACCTCGGTGAGCACGTCGCCTTCGTCGCCAACGTGACCCGTTCCTACCGCGCCCCCGCGCTGGAGGAGCTGTACAACTTCGGTCCCCACATCGGGAACCTGCTGTTCGAGGTGGGGAACCCGCACCTCGAGCGGGAAGCGACGACCGGTTTCGACCTCAGCCTGCGTCACCAGTCACAGCGGTTCCGGGGCAGCGTGAACGCCTACGTCTACGACATCGATAACTTCGTGTTTCCAGCGGTCGGCGATGTGGAGATCGACGGACTCCGGGTCGCGCCGTTCATGCAGGCCAACAGCCGGTTCGTCGGGTTCGAGGCGACAGCCAGCGTGCAGCTGGCCAACGCGGTCTGGGTGAATCTGGGGCTCGGGGCGGTGGACGCGGAGCTGCGGGACACGAACGAACCGTTGCCGCGGATTCCGCCGCTGCGGGGACAGGTCAGCGTCGACATCCCGTATCGAGCGTTCACGATCAGTCCCGAATGGACCGTCGCCGCCGCGCAGGACCAGGTCTTCCGGAACGAGACCCAGACCGCCCGCTACTCCGTGTTCAACCTCAAGGCCTCGTATGTGTGGCCGATGCAGCATATGGTCCACATCCTGAGCGTGACCGGCTACAACCTGACCGACGAGCTCTATCGCAGCCACACCTCGTTCATCAAGGACCTGGCGCCCGAGATCGGCCGTGGCGTGAAGCTGGCCTACTCGACGCGGTTCTTTTAGCAGGTGCAGCGTGCTCTTCGTTCGGGCGCATCATTCTGAGATCCATTCTCATTTTTATTGACGACCCAACTGGTCGGATATATAGTCGACATACCAAATTGAGATCCAGTCTCAGTTTGAGCCTGTCCGCGATGTCTTCGAGCGTGCCACGATTTCTCTTGCTTTTCGCTCTGTGCGGCCTGGCGAGCACCGCCGTGGCACAGGACGTGCTGGCCGACACCGCGACGGAGTCGTCCGTCGGCACGGTCGGGAAGGACGCCGACCCGCCCGATGGGCCGGATGGGGAGCCGACGGCCACCAGGGAGGCGCTCGAGCAACAACCGGACATTGTCGAGCTTCGCCGCCAGCTCGATCTGCTGGCCGAGGAGGTGGAGCGGCTGCGAAGCGGGGAAGCGCCCCGGGCCGGGCTGAGCGCCGACGAGGCGCGGGCGATCGGGCTGGCGCCGTCCGCCGCGGCGGCCTACGGGCGTGGACAGGGCGTGTCAATCGCCGGCTACGGCGAAATGCTGTATGAGAACTTCGCACCCCAGAGCGGGGCGGGGGCGCCGACCGGCATGGGCACGCAGCTCGACTTCCTGCGCGCCATCCTATACGCCGGATACCGGTTCAACGACCGGTTCCTGTTCAACTCGGAGATCGAGGTCGAGCACGCCGACGAGATCTCCGTCGAGTTCGCGTATGTCGACTACCAGGCGCACGACAACTTCGGTGTGCGCGGCGGCATGTTGCTACTTCCGATGGGGCTGGTCAACGAGTTCCACGAGCCCACGGTCTTTCTCGGCGCCGAGCGGCCGGTCACCGAGACCCGGATCATCCCGTCGACCTGGCGGGAGAACGGCGGCGGCATCTACGGCTCGATCGACCGGGTGGCGTTTCGTGCCTACGTCGTCAACGGGTTCGACGGGTCGAGCTTCTCCTCGGGCGGCGTCCGCGGCGGCCGGCAGAAGGGTGGGAAGGCCAAGGCGAGCAACCTGGCGTTCACCGGGCGGATCGATGTGACCCCGACCCCCGGGTTCTTTGTCGGCGCCAGTCTGTATACCGGTGGTTCCGGACAGGGCGACATCGTTGTGGACGGGCGCGAGATCGACGTACGGACGACCATCGTCGATCTGCACGGTCAGGCGCAGATCCGCGGTTTCGACGTCCGCGGGCTCTACGCGCGCACCAGCATCGACGCCGCTGCCGAGCTGAACCAAGCGTTGGGGCTGAGGGGCTCGAGCGGGGTCGGGGAGCTGATGCAGGGGGGCTACGTGCAGGTGGGCTACAACGTGCTGTCGCAGACGACGTCGGTCGGGGGCGTGGCGCTGACGCCATATCTTCGCTACGAGCAGGTCGACACCCAGGCCCGGATGCCCGAGGAGTTTGAGCGGAGTCTCTCGACCGACAACACGTTCGTCACGCTGGGTGTCGAGTTGAAGCCGATACCGAACGTGGTCGTGAAGGTCGACCATGCCTGGGTGAGCAACGACGCCGAGACCGGTGTTGATCAGTTCAACGTCAACATGGGGTACGCCTTCTAGAGCCTTCGCAGGAGGCAGGAGAAGCCGGACGGTTTCGCCGGCTTTCTTCAAGGGGTGTCAAACGGGTGAGGAACAGGGTACGAAGAATCAGGCGGATGGTCGGGTCGTGGCTGACCCTCTGGCTGCTGGTGGCCAACGTGGCTGCCGCGGCGCAGGGGGGCCGGGGTACCCGTGACGAGGCGCTCGCCGCCGTGTTCCCCGAGGCGGTCGTCGAGGCCGAGCGGGTGTTTCTGACCGAGCAGCAGATGGCGGAGATCACCGAAATTGCCGGAGTCGAGATCGAGAGCGGTCTCGTGGCCCGCTACGTGGCGACTCGGGGCAACACCGTGATGGGCCGTGCCTATGTGGACACCCACGTCGTGCGGACCAAGCGCGAGAGTCTGCTGATCTCCCTGGAGGCCGACGGGTCCGTCAGGCGGGTCGACGTGACGGCGTTTCTCGAACCGCCCGACTATCTGGCGTCTGAACGCTGGTTGCGGCAATACAGCCAGCGGCAGCTGGACGACGACCTGGCGTTGCAGCGGGCCATTCGCCCGATCGCCGGCGCCACGCTGACGGCGATCGCCGCCAACGCGGCGGTGCGCCGGGTGCTGGCCATCGACCAGGTTCTGGAACAGGTGACGCGATGACGTGGTGGGAGCAGTGGGCGTTCAACTTGTTGCACGCCGTGGTGGCGATGACCGGTGTCGCCTACCTCTACATGAAATACGCGATGCCGGCCACCGACCCGTTCGCCGTCATCAATCACCCGTGGCAGCCCGCCACACTCTCGCTGCACGTCGTGGCTGCGCCGGTCTTCATCGCGTTCTTCGGCATGCTCTTCCGGTCCCACACGCTGCGGAAGCTGGCGTCGCCGAACCCCGCCAACCGTCGCACCGGGTGGACGTCCCTGATCAGTTTCTCGACGATGGCCCTAACCGGCTACCTCTTGCAGGTGGCGTCAGACCCGGCGTGGCTGTCGGGGCTGGTCTGGGCCCATGTGTCGACCAGCCTCATCTTCGTCGCCGCCTACGGGGTGCACCTGGTCATCGGCTGGCGCCTGACGACCGCCGCCGGCACGGTGCCCCGAGAAGCCCGTTTTCCTCTATGAGAGTCGCGACGACCGTCGCGCTCGCTCTGCTTCCGTTCGTGTCGCTGTGCTGGCCGCGAGCCGCGGCGTCGACACCACACGCGGTCGAGCGCACTGTCTACTTGATGGGTACCCGCGCCAGGTTGGTGCTCCTTGCGAGGGACCGCGCAGCCGGACTGCGGCGACTCGAGGCCATGGTCGAGAGCCTGGAGCAGACTGAGGCGGAGCTCAGCACCTGGCGGACCGACAGTGCCCTGAGTGCCCTCAACCGCCAACCGGTCGACGAGCCGTTGCAGCTGCCGGCGCCGGTCTGTGCGCTTTGGGGCGAGCTGACAGCGTGGCATCGAGCAACCAACGGCGCCTTCGACCCTGCCCTCGGCGCGCTGAGCAACGCGTGGGGTCTGCGGGAGACGGGACGCCGTCCGTCGCCCGGTAGGCTGGCGGCGGCGAGGGCCGTGACCGGGTTAACGCATTTCCGGTTCGAGGCCTCGACCTGCCGGGTGACGCGCCTGGCGGAGGTGACGCTCGACGCCGGCGCGTTCGGGAAAGGGGAAGCGTTACGACGTTTGCACCGGCAGTCCGCAGGGGGCGAGCCCTGGATGGTCGATCTGGGCGGTCAGATCGTCGTATCCGGAGTACCGCCCGGCGGTAGCTGGCCGGTCGCCATCGCACATCCCGCGCGGCGAGACGAGACCACGATAGAGATTACCCTCGATAGCGGCTCGCTTGCGACGAGCGGCGCCTCCGAGCGGTCATACGAGATCGAGGGTCGGATGGTGGCGCACATCCTCGATCCGCGAACCGGTCAACCACTGTATCGGCCCGAGTCGGTCACGGTGTGGCACGCGGACGCACTGATCGCCGATATCCTGTCGACGGCGCTGTATGTGCTGGGCCCCGAGGCAGGGCTACGGTATGCGGATGAACATGAGTTGGCCGCCCTGTTTCTCGCGCCGGTCGGTCGCGGCGCTCGTGCATCGGTCACGCTCCTGGCCAGCCCGGCGTTCCGTCAGCGATTCCCCGCCTCGGCTCGTCACGGGCATTGATCGAGTGGCGAGGCGCGGCGGACTGCCTCCTGTAGGGCTGTGATCCCGCAAATCCCCTTGCCACGGCCAGGCGTCCGGTCTACGATCAGCGTGGTGAAGTGTGTAGCGAGTACTAGCCCCTCGAGGAGGGCGGACAGCTCGATGATCAGGCGTGTCTTCCGGCCGGGCGCGGGCTGCCTGGTGACGGCCGTGCTGCTGGCAAACGCCCCCGCCGGCGCGCAGCCATCGCCCGCCACCGAATACCGAGCCTTGCTCGATCAGTACTGCGTCAGCTGTCACAACCAGGCGCTGGTCGAAGGGACGGACGAGCCCGGAACGGCGCTGATTTCCCAGCTGCGGGCGGTCGGGCTGTCGCTCGACACGCTCGACCTGACGACCGTCGGTGACGACGCCGCCCAGTGGGAGCAGGTCGTGCGGAAGCTGCGCACGGGCTTGATGCCGCCCGCCGGGCGGCCCCGCCCGGACGACGCCACGCACGACGCGTTCAAGGCCTGGCTTGAGACTCAGCTCGACGACGCGTGGGTGGCCCGGCCCAACCCGGGACGGACGGCGCCCTTGCATCGTCTGAACCGGGCGGAGTATCGCAACGCCATCCGCGATCTGCTCGCGCTTGAGATCAACGGCGATGACTTCCTGCCGGCTGACGATGCCAGCTTCGGGTTCGACAACATTGGCGGCGTGCTCCGCATGTCGCAGTCGCTGCTCGAGCGGTATCTGACGGCGAGCCGGTCGATCAGCCACCTCGCGATCGGCAGCCCGCCACCGACCGCCGTCTCCGAGACCTATCGGGCGGCACAGGACGAGCAGCAGCACGAGCGCGCCGACGGGCTGCCGTTTGGCACGCGCGGCGGGATGCTCATCCGCCACCATTTTCCGCTCGATGCCGACTACGACATTCTCATTCAGCTGAGCGGGACGCGCGGGTTGCGTGGGGTGCATCAGCTCGAGGTGACGATCGACGGCGAGCAGGTCGAGCTGTTCACCTTCGGCCCCGCCCCGAGAGACAACGAGCCGAATCCCTATGTGACCGGGTCGACGGTGGAAGTGCGCGTGCCGGTCGACGCCGGGCCACGCGAGGTCGGGGTCGCCTTCTATCGGACCCCGCCGGTGCTGGTGGAGCAGGTGCGGGCGCGGTTCCAGAACCCGCGTACGGCGGGGAACACCGGGGGGCCGGGCGGTGCGCTCCCGTCCGTGGGCCGTGTCACCATCGCCGGCCCACATGACGCGCGTGGTCCTGGACGCACGCCGAGCCGGGACCGCATCTTCGTCTGCCGGCCCACGAGCCCTGCGGACGAGCCGGGGTGCGCCCGGACGATCTTGTCCACGTTGGCCCGTCGGGCCTATCGCCAGCCGGTGACCGCCGGGGAACTCGACGTGCTGGTCGAATTCTATGAGATGGGACGTGCCGACGGAGGGAGCTTCGACGACGGCGTCGAGCTGGCGCTGCGACGGTTGCTGGTGAGCCCGGAGTTCCTGGTGCGGATCGAGGCGGACCCGGCAGGTGTGGCACCCGACACGCCCTACGCGGTGACCGACCTAGAGCTTGCCTCCCGTCTGTCCTTTTTCCTCTGGAGCAGCATTCCGGACGACGAGCTGCTGGCGGTGGCCGAGCGCGGCGAGCTCCACGACCCCGCGATGCTCGAGCGTCAGGTGAGGCGGCTGGTCGACGACCCGCGGTCGGAGGCGCTGACCGAGAACTTCGCCGGCCAGTGGCTTCAGCTCCGGAACCTGGCCACACTGATCCGGCCCGGCGACCCCTATTCCCTCGCTTTCGACGAGACGCTCCGGCAGGGGATGATCCGGGAGACGGAGCTGTTTGTCGACAACATCATCAGAGAAGACCGCGGCGTGCTCGAGCTGCTGACCGCCGACTACACGTTCCTGAACGGGCGTCTCGCGGGGCACTACGACATCCCGAATGTGCAAGGCAGCCACTTCCGCCGTGTGATGTTGCCGTCCGACGGCCTGCGTGGCGGGTTGCTCAGCCACGGAAGCATTCTCACGCTGACCTCGCACGCTATTCGCACGTCGCCGGTGCTGCGCGGCAAATGGATTCTGAACAACATCCTCGGCACCCCGCCGCCGGACCCGCCGCCGAACGTGCCCGCGCTGGTCGACAGGAAGACCCACGCGAAGGTCGCGACGATGCGCGAGCGGATGGCGGCGCATCGCGACAACCCGGTGTGTGCCGCCTGTCACGCGATGATCGACCCGGCCGGTTTTGCCCTGGAGCGGTTCGATGCGATAGGGCGGTCGCGGGTGGTCGACGAGTCGTTCAACCAGCTCGACACATCGGGGGTGCTGCCCGATGGGACGGCCTTCGATGGCGTGGTCGAGCTGAGAGCGGCGCTGGTGCGGAAGCCAGAACGGTTCGCGATCACCGTCACCGAGAAACTGCTGACCTACGCCCTCGGGCGAGGGCTCGACTACTACGACATGCCGGCCGTGCGGCGTATCGTGCGCGACGCGGCGGCGGACGACTACCGGCTGCAATCGATCATCGTCGGCATCGTGAACAGCTACCCGTTCCTCCACAGGAGATCAGAGTCATGATCGTGACAAAGAAGGCGCTTCCACGTCGGACCGTGTTGCGGGGCATCGGCGCGACCATCGCCCTGCCATTTCTGGACGCGATGGCGCCGGCGCTGACCGCCACGGCCCGGACCGCGGCGACCCCGATCCCGCGTCTGGGGTTCGTCTATGCGCCGAACGGGATGTTCCTGCCCAACTTTCATCCGGCCGGCGCCGGCGGCCGCGGGTACGCGATCACCCCGATTCTCAAGCCGCTCGAGGCGTATCGCGACCAGATGGTGGTCGTCAGCGGGCTGAGCAATAACGGTGTCGTGAGCCCGAACGAGGGTGGCGGCGTACACACACGCGCGCATGGCGGCTGGCTGAGCGGTGTGCTGCCCAAGCGGACCGAAGGCGCCGACATTCGGGTCGGGAAGACGGTCGACCAGTATGCGGCCGACGTGCTGGGCGCCGACACGCCGTTGCGGTCGCTCCAGCTGACGACCGACTCGAACTTCACCGTCGGGAACTGCGAGAACGGTTACAGCTGCACCTACCAGAATTCGACGTCATGGCGCACCGCCACGACCCCGTTGCCGCACGAGCGGGATCCCCGTGTCGTGTTCCAGCGGCTGTTCGGAGACGGCGGCAGCGTCGAGGCGCGGCTGGCGCAGATGCAGACCGACCGCAGCATCCTCGATTCGGTGACCGAGAGCATCGGTCGGATCGAGCGTCGGCTGGGGCTGCGTGACCGGACCGCGGTCGAGGAATATCTTGATGCGGTGCGGGAGATCGAGCAGCGGATCCAGCGGACCGAGGGCAGCAACGCCAGCAACCCGCTGCCGACGGTGGTGCAACCGGCTGGCGTGCCCGAGGAGTACGACGAACATATCACCTTGCTGTTCGACCTGCTGGTGTTGGCGTATCAGGCCGACATCACGCGGGTCAGCTGCACCCAGATGGCGCGCGAGCTGAGCGGCCGCACCTACCCGAACATCGGGGTGCCCGAGTCGCATCACGGCGTGTCACACCACCAGCTCGACCCGCACAACATCGAGCAATACACGAAGATCAACACGCACCAGATGTCACTGTTCGCGCGGTTCGTCGAGAAGTTGCACAACACGCCGGATGGCGACGGCACGTTGCTCGATCACAGCATCACGCTGTATGGCACCGGGATGGGCGATGGCGACCACCACACGCCGTACAACCTGCCGGTCACCCTGGTCGGTGGAGGGTGCGGGCAGCTCGCCGGTGGCCGGCACGTGAAGTACGAGCTGAACACGCCGTTCATGAATCTGGGTGTCAGCCTGCTCGAGAAGGTGGGCGTCCAGGTGGACCGCGTCTCTGACAGCACCGGGCGGCTGGCGGATCTGTAACGAAGGAGACAGGAGTCAAGAGACAGGAGGCAGGAGGAGCTGGAGGGCTTCGCCGACTTCTGATCAGACTTCGCGAACTGCTCCTACGTACGTAGCCGTGGGGCTGCAGGCTTCGGGCCTTCAGCACGAGTCACGGGATAGCGGTAGGAAGGCCCGTCAGGGCCGTCGTGGAGAATCGACATGCGGATCTTGCGCACAGCGTTGCTGGTCGCCCTCGTGGTCGGAGTCTCTGTGTCCGCCTTGGCGAAGGCGGACGCTCCTTTGATCGATGCCGTGCGGAGTGGCGACGTCTCGGTGGTGCGGGCGTTGCTCGACCAGGGTGCCGATGTCGAGGGGGCGGCCGCGGACGGCTCGACGGCACTACAGTGGGCGGTGCACGAGGACCGGGCGGCGCTCGTGGAGCTGTTGCTCGGCGCCGGGGCAGACGTGACGGCGACCAACAGATACGGTGTGGGTCCGGCCTCGCTGGCTGCCGAGAACGGCAATGCGTCGATCCTCGAACGGTTGCTCGATGCCGGTGTCGACCCGGACACGACGATGCCGGGCGGCGAGACGCTGTTGATGACCGCGGCGCGGACGGGGGAACCCGACACCGTCCGGGTGCTGCTGGCGCGCGGCGCGGATCCGAACGTTCGCGAAGAACTGCGCGGGCAGACGGCGTTGATGTGGGCGGCGGCCAACGACAACGCCGCCGCGATCCACGTGCTGGCAGAGCAGGGGGCGCACCTCCACGCACGGACCGACAACCCGTCGCGGAGTCCCGGCCGAACATTCTCGAGCACGCCGGCGACCGGGTTCACGCCGCTGCTGTTCGCGGTGCGCGGCGGGCATCTGGATGCCGCGCGGGTGCTGCTCGACGCCGGGGCGGACGTTAACGACGCCGTGTCGGACGGGCAGAGCGGGCTGGTCGTGGCGGCCGCCAACGCCAACTGGGAGATGGCGGCGTATCTGCTCGATCGGGGCGCCGACCCCACCCATGCAGGGGCGGGCTGGAACGCCCTGCACCAGACCGTGCGCACGCGGCGGATGAACGTCGGGTTCGGCACCCCGGGGCCGTTCGCCGCCGGCACGCTCGATAGCATCGACCTGATCCGACAGCTGCTCGCCCGGGGAGTCGACGTGAATGCGCGGATGACCCGCAACGGCATACGGGACGGTCAGCGCAATCGGTTCAACCGGCTGGGCGCTACGGCGTTCATGCTGGCGGCCAAGGTGACCGATGTCGAGACGATGCGGGTGCTGCTCGAGGCGGGTGCCGACCCGCTGATTCCCACCGCCGACGGCACCACGCCGCTGATGGTGGCGGCCGGCCTCGCGATCTGGAATCCCGGCGAGGATGGCGGGACGCTATCCGGTCAGGAAGACGAGGTGCTCGAGGCGATCCGGATCTGCCTCGAGCTCGGCAACGACGTCAACGCGGCGAACTACCGCGGCGAGACGGCGCTCCACGGCGCCGGGTTCCGGGGCGCCAACATCGTCGTGGACTACCTGGTGGAGCACGGCGCCGACCTCACCGCGCTGACCGAGGACGGCTGGTCGCCGCTGGCGATTGCCAGAGGCCTGAGCTACTCCGACTTCTACAAGGCCCAGGTCCACACCGCTGCCCGGATGGAGGAGCTGATGAGGGCGCGGAACATCGACACCGAGGGCGAGGCACACCGCGTGCCCGGGTCGGTCTGTTTCGACTGTCTCCAGACCAGACGCGACCAGATCCGGTTCGTGGCGGATCGCGACAAGAAGATGGAGGCCGCGTTCGACCCGGCCGACCTCGGAGATCAGACCCCCGCTCCGGACCAGACGCCCGAGCCCTGATCGGGACAATCGATATCCCGACGAACGGGCTTGAAGCCCGTTTCTATTCCGGGGCCGTGAACGCCCAGAGTTCGCCGGCAAAGCCGCCGCCGGCGATGGCGACCACCAGATACTGCGTGTCACCAACCATGTAGGTCATCGGCGACCCGGTCGCCGGGACCGGCAGCGCCACCGTACCCACGTCCTCACCCGTCGCCTTGTCGTACGCGCGGAGCGCCGATCCGCGCACACCATCCTCGTTGGTAAACAGTCCGCCGTCCCCGGCGACGACGAGTGTCTTGGTGACCAGCGTGCCGATGCGCGCATTGGCGACACCGGTACGCGGCACGTCGACCCCCTGGAGCAACGGGTGGTTGCGGATGTTGTCCGGGGTCTCGCCGTGGGCGACCTGCCAGACGAGCTCGCCCGCGTTCAGGTCAATCGCCGTGATCCGTCCCCAGGGCGGCTTGACGATGGAGATCCCGTCCACGTTCAGCCCACCGAAGCCGCCGCCGCCCCGGCGCCCTCGCCCGCCCCGCCCGCCGGCCGGTCGTCTCGGCCGGCCCATGATGAAGTCCATGTTCGACCGCTGGGGGTTGCTCACCAGCCCCAAGCTGTTGATCTGGGTCTTCGAGTAGATGTAGAAGATGCCGGTCTCCGGGTCGAACGACCCGCCCGGCCAGTTCGAGCCGCCGGTCAATGCCGGGATATGGAGCGTGCCGAGCGTGCCCTCGAACGAGGCGACCGACGGTGGCGTGTAGAGCGGGCCGATCCGGTAGGGTGCGATCGCCTCCTCGGCCCGGGCACGCAGCTCGGGGGTGAAGTCGATCAGGTCGTCGACGCTGATGCCCTGACGGTCGAACGG
>DQNS01000020.1 GCA_015659035.1 Acidobacteriota bacterium
CTGTGCGAAGTCGATGATGAACCGGGTCGCGCCGGTCGCCGACAGGAACGCGCCGAAGATGACGAACAGGAACACGTAGGTGAACATGACGCTCAGGGCGACCCCGAACACGCCTTGTGCCTGCAGAAACGCTTGTGCCACGATCCGTTCGATGGAATACCCGCGGTGCGGGAATAGCCAGTCGGGCAGGCTCGGCCCGATATACGCGTAGACCAGGAAGAGTCCGCAGAGAATCGGTAGTGCCAACCCGAGAGACCGGCGCGCCGCCTCGACGACCAGCACGAGCCCCACCATGCCGACCAGGTTGTCGGTCGTGGTCTCGAACCCGGCGCGGTTACCGAGTGTCGAGCCGCCTTGCCAGAGGCTCTCGAACGCCGGCTCGGTCTGCACGATGATCCACCCGCAACAGGCGGTCGCGAGCAGTGCCAGCACGATGTCGCTGGCGCGGGCGACGGGGTGGTCCTTCAACGATCGATGGACCGGCACGTTCAGGAAACAGATGGCCAGTCCCAGCAGCACGAACACCGCCAGCTGCGATTGCGGCGAGAGGACCGGGTAGTTGACCTGGGCCAGCGTGAACACGCACAGCAGGACGGACAGTACGCGCGTGACGAGTTGCCTCGGGCCGCCCGCGGAAGGACTGGACGGCGCTGCTGGCCGTGCTTGCTCGGTCATCGCATCGGCGACATGGTTACATGCTCACGGCCAGCCCCGCGCGTGGAGAGGCTCTGAGAAACGCGACATCGCGAAGCGCAGCCAGAGGTCGGCACCTTGGCGCGGACCCTGAGCTTCGCTACGGCCAGATGCCGATCTCCTGATAGAAGCGGATGGCGCCGGGGTGGAATTCGGTGCCGGTGTCGCGCACGACGTTGTTGGGGTTGATGGCACGGCCGGCCGCGTGCCGCTCGACGACGTTCTCACGATGCTCGTAGAGCGTCTTCGTGACGTTGTAGACGAGCTCTTCGCTGGCGGCGGCCGATGTGATGAGGTGCATCGAGCCGACATCAAGCCCCTCGAATGGCTCGGTCTGGCCCCGATAGGTGTCGGCCGGGATCGTGGCCGGTCGGAAGAAGACGTACTCCTCGATCAATTGTTGGATGGCGTCTTCGCCATAGCGCACGAAATGGATGTCCCCAGACGCTGTTGCCTGAGTAATCGAGGGGGTCGGTACCGCGCCACCCACGAACACCGCAGCCGCCGACCCGTCCGCGATCAGGTCGACCGCACCGGCCTGGGTGGCGTTGAGTGGTGTGAAGTCGTCGTAGGTCACCCCGTGGGCCGCCAGTAGCGGGCCGACGAAGAACTCGAAGCCGGCGCCAGCGGGTCCGACCCCGACACGTTTCCCCCGGAGGTCGTCGATGGTCTCCACCCCGGACCCGGCCTGGCTGATGAAGAGCGCCACGTTCGGGGCGAGGGTCATCACCGCACGAACCGGGTAGGCCTTGTTCCAGCCCTCACCGCCGCGGGCGGCGAAATAGGTGATCGCGGCGTTCGACAGCGCAAGATCCAGCTCGCCGCTGTCGAGTCGCCTGATGTTTTCCTGCGATCCGCTCGTCGCCTCCGCGGTCGTGGTCCAGCCGAACCCGGTGCCGAACTCGTTCAGCACCTCGGCGAGCGCGCTGCCGATGACGAAGAACGCGCCGCCTGGCGGAGCGGTGCCCAGGCTCAGGAACACCCGCGACGGTGCGCCGTCACCGGACTCTCCGTCGCCGCCGCCGCCGCACGATGCAGCCGCCAGGGCGAACACGATCACTAGAACGACACACCAAGCTCGGCGCATGCTGTCCCCAATCTCTCGAGTTGAAAGCGCGCGGGTCGCCACCGCGTCGGCGGACACCTCGCTCTTGGAACCTCTGATCCTACTCCAGCGATCCCGATATGGACTACGAGCCGCCCGGCGCCTGTCAGAGCGACTGCAGCCGGAGGTCTGCAGTTTGCTAGGCTTTCTCCGGCCCGAAGACCGAGAGCAGGTGCCCGTCCGGGTCCCGAAAATTAGCCGCCCACTGGTCGCCGGTGACATTGCGGGGCGCGTTGAGAAACTCGACGCCTCGTGTGCTCAGTGCCGCGTGGGCGGCCGTCACGTCGGCCACCCCGAACACGACTTCGGTGCCGCCGGCGACCGGCGTCGCCAGTTCCGCGTGCGCTTCGCTCAGGGACAGCGTCACACCACCGGCGTTCAGGAACACGAACCCGGGCATCTCGAACTGCACCGCCAGCCCCAGCGTGTCGCGATAGAACGCCAGCGACCGTTTCAGATCGGTCGTCCCGAGCATCACGTTGCTGATCTGCGTCAGTTTGAAGTCGCTCATCGTCCTTCCTCTGAGGAAGACGAAGACCAGAAGCCGCCGACCGCCGGTCGGCCACCCTATTCCTCCTGTCTCCTGTCTGTCTCCTGTCTCCTCGAGGGATCGCCGCCCCCCTCCACCACGAACCGGCGTGCCTTCATCTCGAATCGGGGTAGCGTCTCCGGCGCGACGACCCGCACCGGTACCGTCAGCCCCATTCCTTCGCGTAGCGCCTGCGCTACCTGGGTTGCCACGTCCGAGTCGTCGGGCGCACCCGGCCCGAGCTCGATCTCGATCGTCAACGCGTGCAACGTCTCGCGGGTCGAGACCGTCGACCGGTATTCCACCACCTCCGGAAAATGACGGACCACCGCCTCGATCGCCGTCGGGTAGACGTTGACGCCGCGCACGCTGACCACATCATCCGCTCGCGACAGGATGCCTCCCTCGGCGCGGGCCAGGGTCCGGCCGCATCGGCACAATTCGCGGCGTAGCATCACGATGTCCCGGGTCCGATACCGGATCACGGGGCTGGCGGTGCGACCCAGATTGGTAATGACCAGCTCTCCGGGTTTGCCGTCCGGCACCGGCGTGCCGGATGCCGGGTCGATCACCTCGCAGATGAACTCGCACTCGTTCAGGTGCAAGGTGCCTGGGGCTTCCCAGCACTCGAAGCTGACCGGGCCAACCTCGGTCAGCCCATGATGGTCGAGGACCCGCGCGCCCCAGTCCTGCTCCATCTGCGCCCGCGTCGCCGGGATGCTGCCGCCAGGCTCGCCGGCCACGATCACGACGCGAATACCGCTGTTCGTGAGGTCGATGCCCCCGCGGGCGCGCGCCACGTCGCCCAGTCTGAGCGCATAGGTCGGTGTGCAGCAGACGACGGTCGGCCGCACGGTGTCGAGCAGATCCAGCCGGGTCTGACTCGACATGCCGCCGCCGGGCACACACAGCGCCCCGATCTGCGACCCGGCGTCGAACGCCGTCCAGAATCCCAAGAACGGACCGAACCCGAACGGGAAGAAGATGCGGTCTGTGGCACCGACATGCGCCGCTCGATAGACCGCCTTCCAGCAGTCGAGCATCCACTGCCAGCTCTCATTTGTGTCGAGCCAGCGCAGCGGCCGGCCGGTGGTTGACGAGGTCTGGCTGTAGCGGGTGTAGCGGTCGAGCGGCTCGGTGTGCGCGGTGCCCCACGGCGGTGAGGCGTCCTGGTCGGCGGCGAGCTCGGCCTTCGTGGTCAGAGGCAGGATCTGGAGGTCGTCGGGAAGCCGGAGCGTGTCGAGCTGCACCCCGGCGTCGTCGAGTTTGCGCGTGTAGAACCGGTTCCGGCCGTGCACGGCGGACAGCAACGTCCCGAGCCGGCGGTGCTGGTGCTCCAGCAGCACACTGCGCGGCTGGCACTCGGCCCGGGGCGGGACCGGGGCGGTCGGTCGGGCCATCAGCCGTCCGCCTTCCTCGGCCTGGCGACGGCGAACCGATCGGCGATATCGGCCGGAATCGGGGTGCCACGCATCGGCTCGCCGGGGTGCCTGCGCACACAGGCCACGGTCAGGGTTCCGCGCGCCAGGGTGGTCCCATCCTTCTCGATCGTTGCGCTGTAGGAGAGGGTCTTGGACGTCTTGCCGGTCACC
>DQNS01000117.1 GCA_015659035.1 Acidobacteriota bacterium
AAGCGCCTGGGAGTCGAACCCAGCCCCCCCGCGTTGGCGGGGGGCGACCGGTTTTGAAGACCGGGAGGACCACCGGGCCCCGTTCGCTTCCACGTGCAGCGTGACCATCATCGCACGGAGGACACGCATCTCCCGGCCGGCTGGGGCCGGGAACGCGTGGAGTGCCCTGAAGGGAACAGGCGAGGTGGGCTGAACCTGGTACGCGAGTCGACCGGACAACACCACACCGACGACGCTTCGTTGAGAACGATGCGAATGTCGCGGGCTCCGGCCAGGGCCGGACCCCGGATGGGGCGCCGTTCCCGTAGCGGACCAGGGACGGCGCGGTGGAGCACTAGTCCTCGATTAAGCGAACTTCACCGGCGCGTGGACCCTTGGTCGACTCTTCGATGGTGAAGTCGACCCGCTGGCCCTCCCGTAGTAGCTCGAACACCGCTCCACGAACCGCGCTGCGATGGAAGAAATGCTCGACTCCGCCCTCGTCGCGGATGAAGCCGAAACCTTTGTCGATCAAGAGACGCGCGATCGTACCGCTTGCCATACGTACTCCTCCGATACCCGACCCCCGCTGCGGCCGCCACGGCGCCAAGACGCACCGCGCACCGACCCGGGACCTGACGATCGGTTGGGCCCTTCCTCTTGATAGGAGGCCAGAGTGACCGTCAGAACCTCCCGCACCCCCTGACGGGCACGGGTTGCGCTACAGGAGCGCCATCTGCGACGGGAAAAATCGCAGTTGACGAACCCGCCTCGAATCCGGGCCCACGAGTCACAACAGGCGTTGGGCGCACCGCATGTGACCAGCAACCCAGATTGAGAGAGCCAGTCTAGTGAGGTTGGTTGGTGGAAGTCAAGCGAGATGGTAGGCTCGCCCGCAGTCTGTTCCCCGGCGCTGGTCCGGTCGAATCGGGCGCTGTTCCGGCCGGATCTGGCGGGGTCCGCCTCGCGGGCCGGACCGACGAACGGGTACGACGCTATTCAGCCGGTGTCGCCGAGGTGGTGAGCTGTTTCTTGACCGGTGCGGCGCTGGCGGCCGGCGTCGGTGCCGGTTTCGCGGGCTTCGGTGGCGGATAGGTGGTCCAGAAATGACGATTGCACGTCGGGCACTCCCAGAACTGATTCGGCGGCCACGGGTCCTCTGGCCCAGGGTCCTTCAGGTCCATCTGGGTGCCGCATCGCTGGCAACGAACACTGACGTCGGGATGGTCCATGGCGAGATTCTAGTGCATCAGCGTCGCGGGGTGGGCAATTGATTCCGGGCGTCGTGCTGGCCGGCGGCGCCTCGTCGCGTATGGGCGGTCGTCCGAAGGCGCTGCTGCCGACCGGGCACGGCGACGAGACGTTTCTTGCGCGGATCGTCTCCGCGCTGCGGGAGGGTGGGGTCGACGATGTGGTGGTGGTCGCCGGCTACCACGAGGAGGCGATCAGCCGCGCCGCCAATCTGCTGGCGGCGTCCGTCCGCGTGCTCCGCAACCCCGCCCCCGAGCGGGGCCAGCTGTCGTCGCTGCTGGTCGCGCTCAAGGCTGTCGACCACCCTGGCGTGGGGGCCATGCTCGTCACGCTGGTGGATCTCCCGCTGGTGTCGCCGGCGACGGTCCACGCCGTCCTGGAGGGATACCGGCGGACCGGTGCGCCGATTGTGCGACCGGCGCGCAATGGGCGGCACGGACACCCGATCCTCTTCGATCGCTCGCTCTTCGACGAGCTGCGGCGCGCCGACCCGGCACTGGGCGCGAAGCCGGTCGTGCGGGCCCATGCCGCCGACGGTCTGGAGATCGAGATCGAGGACGACGGGGCGTTTGCCGACGTGGACACACCGGAGGACTACGAGCGGGTCTTCGGAGTCCCGCTACCGGCTAGCGAGGCTCCGCCTCAGACTGGCTACCAGACGGAGCCTTGAAACAGGCCCGCCGTCACCAAGGCTATGGCATCCTTCGCCAGCAAGTCATGCTGGCCGGCCGCCGTAGCCAGCTGGGAATACACCTGGCGAAGGATGGTGGACCAGACGGGAGTCGAACCCGTGACCTCGTGAATGCCATTCACGCGCGCTCCCAACTGCGCCACTGGCCCATCCGGTTCATTCTATGTCCCCATCCGCCGTCCAATCAATGCGGCAGCAAGGTACTGACGGTCGTGGCGAAGCCCTCCGGCTTCTCCTGTCTCCTGGCTCCTGTCCCCTATGGGAGCTCTGCAGCGCTCCGCCTCAAACCGTCCAGACGAGGGTCGGCTCCCGCCTCGCTGCCAGGCTTCTCTCAATGGCCCCGCTACGCGGGGCTAGACAGCTCCGGCGGGCCACGAAAAAGTTGATCGAAACGTGACGATGTCACCCTTAGGAGATGTCTAGTATTCCCCGAACATCCTCTGGATATCGTCGACATCGTCGGTCACCGTCAGCGCCAGCATCAGCAGGACCCGTGCCTTGACGGGTGCCAGGTCTTCACCCGAGACCCGCAGACGCCTGGGGGTGTCGGGGTCGGGGGCTGCTTCCTCCGCGGTGGGCTGCCGCGGCGCGATCCGACCGACGCCGGTCCGGGTGGTGATCACGACGAGCACGCCGTTCTCGTAGGCGTAGGCGATCGCGTCACGCTGCCCGCCGCTCGTGGAGCCCGCGCCCGCTCCCGCGATGACGATGCCATCGGCGCCACGGTCCACGGCGGCCCGGACGAGGTCGCCGGACGCGCCCTGATATGCCATGACGATGTCCACCCGTGGCAGCTGCTGGATTTGGTCGACATCGAACTCGCTGGCCGCCGTGTGATGCCGCTCCACGCTTCGGTAATAGACGACGCGGTCGCGCGCGGTCACACCCAGCGCGCCGTAGCGCCGCGCTTCGAACGTCTGCAGGTGCAACGCGTCGGTCTTGGTGACCTCCCGGGCGGAGTTGATTTCGTCGTTGAGGACGACCAAAACGCCCCGCCCTCGCGAGCCGGGGTCGGCGGCCACCCGGAACGCCTGGCGCAGGTTGGCCGCGCCGTCGTATCCCAGCGTCTCCGGTCGGCGCATCGAGCCCACCACCACGACCGGGCGCTCGTGCCGTACGGTGAGATGCAGGAAGTAGGCGAGCTCTTCGAGCGTGTCGGTGCCGCTGGTGAGGACGATGCCGGCCAGGTCCGGGTCCTCGGCGAAGACTGCGTTGAGGCGGCGCGACAGGTGCAGCCACTGCTCGAGGGTGAGCGAGCTGCTCGAGACGTTGGCGAACTCCTCGGTCTGGGCCTCGACGAGCTCATCGAGGTCGGGCACCGACGCGATCAGCTCGGCCGGGGAGAGCCGCTCACCGGGGCGATTGGAGATCGTGCCGCCGGTCGTGATCAGACGAACCCGCGGTACCTCCGCGGCGACCGCTTCGGGTACCAGGGCGCAGAGCAGCCCCACAATCAGCGAGAGCCCGGGCGGCAGCGTACGGCGCCACATGATTCCGTTAGGGTCCGTAAGGCAATAACAGTGGCATCTCTGGGCGTCGAGGCGCCCGGTCGTCCAGGCGCGAGGGGCGCGCATACCGGGAGTATGTAAACGACGAGCAATGCAGTCGGGCGGGATGCATCGGCGGCCAGAATGACACTGTTATTACCTTACAGGCCCTTACGATTCCCCCTCGCTGCCGGTACCAATCGGGCGAGCTACCGAGCGTCGGTACTATACCGGAAGTGTCGGCGACTGATGCGCGAGGGTGAGCCAATCGGTCAGCCGGTGCACCGCCTGTTCGGCGGTGGCACCGTAGAACGGCATCAACGCGGTGGGGCCGCCCTGGATACTGGCCAGATACGCACGCCAGCGGTCCTGGTCCACACGCATCGCCTCGATGAGGTAGGTGCGTCCGCTGATTGTCTGTTCGAACCGATGAACCGTCACGATACTGTCGGGAGCGTCACTACGTGGAAAGACAGAATTCTAGCCGGTTCGTGAGGTGGATCAAGCGAAGGAAAGCACGAAGACCGATCCACATCGCCGTCGGTCGCGCAGCGTCGCACGTTCCGCGCAAGAATATATTTTCGTTCTATGCGTAATCCACACCTCATGCACACCCCATGCACACGTTTTCCACAGATGAGCCAGCACTCCGACGCCGCGCGCGGGCGTCCAGGGAGTACACTCGCTGTTGCACGGCGTAACCAGAGCTGCTTTGATCACCCCGCGACAGACCCGGCTGTACAACACCCCCGACCTTCCGACGTTTCAACGCACGATCGCCGGTTGTCTCGATGGGCCGACCGGGTGGAACCGCCGGGCGTCGGTCGTGCTCGTCCCGTCGCGCGCCGCCGCCGACCAGCTGCGCTGGACGCTCGAGCAGTTGGCGCTCGAACGGGACACCGCGGTGCTGCTCCCGCATCTGCTGACCCGTGACGAGCTGTATGCCGAGCTGCACAGCCGCGCCGGTGACGTGGCATCGGTGCTGAGTCCAATCGAGCGGCTCGTCTGCGGCCGGGCCGCGACAGACGACGCGCTGGCCTTGGGGGTGGAGCCACCGTTCAAGCTCCGCCCCGGCCTGGTCGCTGAATTCCTCGCCCTCTACGACGAGCTGCGGCGACGCCAGCGCACGATCGACGTCTTCGAGCGTCGGCTGGTCGCGGAGCTCGAGCCAAGCGCCGAGCTTGACCGGGGCGCTCGCCGGATGCTGCGGCAGACCCGCTTCCTGGTCGCCATGTTCCGGGCCTACGAGCAGCGTGTGTCGTTGACCGGCCGGCTCGATGAACACGGGCTGCGCGCGCTGGTGCTCGACCGCGGGCTGCGGCGGCCGCTCTGCCAGGTGGTCGTCACCGTGGCGGACCGGGCGGCCGGCGCCGACGGGCTGTGGTCGGGCGATTTCGATCTGCTGGCCCGGCTCCCGAACCTTGCGAGGATCGATCTGGTCACGACCGCGTCGATGCTCGATACCGGGTTCCGGGAGCGGTTGCAGGACCTGCTGCCGGGCGTCGAGGAGACACGGGTCGAGCCCTCGGCGCCCGCGACCGCGCGGCTGGTGACACCGACCGAGCCGTCCGGCGGACGGTATTTCACGTTTCGGGACCGGGAAGAGGAGCTGCTGGCGGTCATCCAGCAGGTCAAGCGCCGGTCGACGCGCGAGCGTACGGCGGTGGTCTTTCAACGGCCGTTGCCGTATCTCTACCTCGCCCCGCAGCTGTTCGCCTCGGCCGGCGTGCCGTTCGAGACACGCGACACGTTGCCACTCGCCGCCGAGCCGTTCGCCGCGGCGCTCGACCTCGTCCTCACGTTCGTCTCGTCCGGCTACGCGCGCATCCCGACCATCGAGCTGCTGCGATCTCCGCACTTCGAGTTCGCCCACGATGGGCGTGGGTTCGACCCCTCGGCGGTCGGCGCGCTCGACCACAGTCTGCGGGTGGCCCGCTACGTCGGAGACCGGGGCGAGCTGCGTCGTCTCGGAACGAGATGGGGTGCGCCGGATGCCGCGCGCCGGGCGTCGCAGGCCGCCGCGCCGGCGCTGGTGGCCGCGGCGCTGGCGGACGAGCTCGACGAGCTGACGCGACCGGGTCCGTCCAGCCGGCTGCTCGACTGTCTGCTCAGTTTTCTTGACGGGCACCGCGCCGCGGCCCCGGCCGACGCCGACACCGCGTCCCGCGAGTCGAGAGCGCGCGCCGCCGTGGTCGGTCTCATCCGGGACCTTCGCGACGCGCACGCCAGACACGACGACCCGATCGAGGACCTGTCGACGGTGACGGCGATGCTCCGGCGCTGGATCGAGGCGATGACGTTCGCGGCCCCGACCGGCACCGGGGGGGTGTTGCTGATTGACGTCCGGGCGGCGCGGTACGGGACGTTCGACAACGTGTTCCTGGTCGGTCTGGTCGATGGAGAGTGGCCGGAGCGCACGCGCCAGAGCGCACTCTATCCCGGCTCGCTCTTGACCCAGCTCGGGTGGTCGCCCGAGATCGAGCGGCTGCGCGCGGCGCGTGCCGGGTTCGACGACCTGCTCGGGCTGGCAGCCGGCCGGGTCTCGGTCTCGACCGTCGCGTTCGAGGACGACGCGGTCGTCGCCACGTCCACCATGCTCGAAGACTTGGACGACACCCGGCTCGAGGTCACGCCCGAGCCACTGCCGACCGGCCGCGTGACGATCGACGCGGGGCTGGCGGAGGTGCCCGCCACCGTCCCACTGAGCGGGGAGTCGGCCGAGTGGCTGGCGCTGCGCGTGGCGCGCAGGCACGGGTCGGACGATTGCTAC
Organism: Acidobacteriota bacterium; assembly: GCA_015659035.1. GTDB lineage: Bacteria > Acidobacteriota > Vicinamibacteria > Vicinamibacterales > UBA8438 > NP936. The sequence continues at coordinate 6,179 of DQNS01000117.1, forward strand.
CACGGCGCCGCGGGCGCGCGTCCGCCTGCTCGGTACGCCGTCAGCGCGGTCGAGCAGTATCTGAACTGTCCCTTCAAATACTTCGCCTCGACCGTGCTGCGACTCGGCGAGGAGGGGGACGACGAGGTGATCATGACCCCACGGTCCCGGGGCCGGTTCGTGCACGAGGTGTTCCGGGTGTTCTTCGAGCGCTGGCAGCAGTCCATCGGCGGTGCCATCGACGTGGAGACGCTCGAGGCCGCTCGCGCGCTGGCACGCGTGGTCGCCGAGGAGCATCTCGGCGGTCTGCCCGCTCGAGACCGGGCCGTGGAACGGGTCTGGCTGCTCGGCTCCGCCGCAGGGGTGGGGGTGGTCGATCGGTTGTTGTCGCTCGAGGCCGCCCGCCCCGGCCGGATCCTGGAGCGGCTCCTGGAGTTCAGATTCGACGGCGTCTATCAGCTCGATGGCCCGGAGGGGCCGCGGGCGGTCCGTCTGCGTGGTGTCGCCGACCGCATCGATCTGCTCGAGGACGGCCGGCTTCGGGTCATCGACTACAAGAGCGGGCGCGCGCCGGGCCGGGCGCAGTCGTTGCAACTACCGATATATGGCCGGTGCGCAGAGCAGGAGCTCGAGGGGCGTCACGGTGCCAGCTGGCGGCTCGACGAGGCTGCGTATGTCGCTTTCGGGGAACCCGGGGGCTGGGTGCCGCTCGACCGGCGTCAGGACATGGCCACGGCGCTCGCAGACGGCCAGGAGCGGTTCATCGAGGCTGTCGACGACATCGAGCGGGGACAGTTTCCCCCACGACCCGCCGATCCCTACCGCTGTGTGTTCTGCGACTACCCAACCGTCTGTCGGAAGGACTACGTCGGTGACGACTAGCGTAGCCCGTTTCACGAGTACGCCGACATTCGGCCACCGCTGCATCCCGCCCCACTGCGTTGCTCGTCGGTCTCATATTGCCGGTATGCTCCCTCCTCGCGCCTTCGGTGGACCGGGTGCGGCGTCGATCCTGGCGGTCCTCGGTGCGTCGCCATACCTATGAAACGGACGACTAGACAGCTTCCGTTGTTCGGCGCCGCGGGCAACCCTCCTCCCGGCCCGGTGGGTCACGGCGTCACGCTCGAGGATGCCGCCGCCCGCGCGTTCGCCATCGACCCGGCCAACAATGTGGTGCTCGAGGCGTCGGCCGGCACCGGCAAGACCTCGGTGCTCGTCTCTCGCTACGTCAACCTGCTGCGAGCGGGGGTCGACCCGTCCAACATCCTCGCGATCACCTTTACCCGGCAGGCGGCGGCCGAGATGCGAGACCGGATCATCCGGGAGCTGCGCACGGCGGCGGGAAGCTCGCGTGCGGACCAGGCACGCTGGCGCGAGCTGCGTGACCGCCTGGGGGAGATTGCCATCAGCACCATCGACGCGTTCTGCCTGTCGCTGCTGCGCGAGTTCCCGCTGGAGGCGGATCTGGACCCGGCCTTCGGGATGGCGGACGAGACCGAGGTGCCGCGGCTGATCCAGCAGGCACTCGACCGGACGCTGGCAGTGTGCGGCGCGGTGGCTCAAGAAGACATCAACGTCGCGATGGTGCTGGCTCGGCTGGGCGTGGGCCGCGTCCGGACCGGGTTGGCGCATCTGCTCGAGCGGCGACTTGTCGCGCCGGCGGCGTTGCAGCGCTTTTTGGCGTCCGGCCCACGTGGGCTGACGGCGCGCGTGGCCTGTCGACGGGCCGCAACACGGTTGGCGGACGTGGTGGGCGGGGTCGACGGGGGCCTGACCCGTTTCCTGGCCGACGGACCCCGTGAGCACCCCAAGTTCAAGATGCTGGCTCGCGAGCTGAGGGGTCTTGCCACGTTGGGGGACGAGGAGCCGGGGGCGGTGCGGCCGGCGCTGGACCGGATCCGGGAGTACTTCCTCACCCGCGACGGCAGGCCGCGTAAGCGGTTCACACCCTATCGCTCGGAGCAGTGCCGGTCGGCGAAGGCCTGGCGGCACCACTGCACGGCGGGGCGGCAGCTCGCGCCGGCGGTGGCCGAGGCGCTGACGGCGTTCGACCGCGACCTGAACGTGGTGCTCGCGCGCGGCGCGCAGCGGATGTTTGCGATTGCCGTCACGGAGTACGAGCGCGAGCTCGCTGCCCGGTCGGTGCTCGATTTTTCCGACGTGCTGCAACGCGCCCTGGACCTGTTGCGGCGGATGGATGAGTTTGCCCAGAGCCGCTACCGACTCGAGTCGCGCTATCACCATGTGCTGGTCGACGAGTTCCAGGACACCAGCCGGGCGCAGTGGGAGCTGGTCTCGCTGCTGATCCAGTCGTGGGGTGAGGGGTTCGGGCTCGTGCACGATGCTCCGGTGCCGCCGTCGGTGTTCGTCGTCGGCGACCGCAAGCAATCGATCTATGGGTTCCGCGACGCCGATGTCGCGGTGCTGCACGACGCGGCGGCCTACATCGAGACGCTGCGACCGGAGGGGGATGCGCGCCGGTCCATCTCTCACAGCTTCCGTGCGGTGCCGCCGCTGCTGGCCTTCGTGAACGACCTGTTCGACGGGGTGGAGAAGGCAGCGCGTCCCCGGGACGGGTTCCGATACGACGTGTCGGACAGGTTTCCGGTGGAGATCGCCGCGTCGACCGCGGTGACGCCCTCGGGAGGGCAGCCGGCCGGCCCCCCATCCTCGGCGCTCGGTCTCGTGCTCGGGGAGAGCGTCGAGGATTGCGCGGCGCGCGTGGCGGGTGAGGTCGCGCGGTTGCTCGAGGGCGCGACCGTGCGTGACCGGACCACGGGGGTGGGCCGGCAGGCCACCCCGGGCGACATCGCCATCCTGTTTCGGTCGCGCCAGACGCATCGCGAGTTTCAGGCAGCGCTGGAGTCCCGCGGGATACCGGCGTTCGTCTACAAGGGGCTGGGGTTCTTCGATGCCGACGAGATCAAGGACTATCGCGCGCTGCTGCGTTATCTCGCCGACCCGACGTCGGAGTTGCGCACCGCCGCGTTGCTCAGGTCGAGGCTTGTCCGGATAACCGACGCGGCGCTGGCCGGTCTGGCCGGCTGTCTGTCGGCGACGCTGCTGTCCCGCGAGCCGCCGGCGGAGCTCGATGCGCTCGACCCGGCCGACCGGGCGATCCTGCTCCGTCTACGTGCCAGCCTGCCGCGGTGGGTGGCCGCTGTGGACCGGGTGCCACCGGCCGACCTGCTCGACCGCGTGTGCGCCGACTGCGCCTATGCGTGCGAGCTGCGGGGACCGCGTCTGGTGCAGGCGCGGGAGAATCTCAAGAAGATGCGGGGACTCGTCCGACGGTTGCAGAACCGCGGGTTCGCGACGCTGTCGCGAATCGCCGACCATGTGGACCGTCTTTCCGGCGATGTGTCCAATGCTGTTGTCGATGCCTTCGACGCCGTCAACCTGATGACGGTGCATGCGGCGAAGGGACTCGAGTTTCCGGTGGTGTTTCTGGTCGAGCTGGCCCGCGGGACCGGCGGGGCCGCGCCGGCGATCCGTCTGGTGGCCGACCGCGGAGACGGCGAGCCGTCGGTCTCGGTCGCGCCGTTTCGGTCGGAGGCAGACGACGACAAGCGGCTGCGTGACCGGGAGGAGACGAAACGGCTGCTGTATGTCGCCACGACCCGGGCGCGGGACCGTCTCTATCTGTCCGCCACGCTGGGGGAGGGGGTGGTCAAGGTCGGGCCCGGTAGCTTCGCCTCGGTGCTGCCCCCCTCACTGCTCGCGCAGTTGTCCGCGGCACCCCTCGACGCCGACCGGCTGAGCTGGTCGGGGTCCGGAGGCGGCGCGCACACCTTTGCCCTCGTCGGCCCGGGTATGGCGACCTCCGGGTCCAGGTTCTCCCGGGGCGGTTCGACCGAGACGGCGGGCGACCGGTTGCTAGGGTGGCGGCCGACCGGCGGTCCCCCGCGCGTCCAGGTGACCCAGATCGCCGCCGCGATGCCGGCAGGTGTGGCCCCGGACCGTGCAGCGGGCGCTGACCCGGTCGTCGGGCGGTTGGTTCACCGGATGTTGCAACGGGATGGAGAAGCCGCGGGGATGGTTCCGGCCGCGCCCGACGCGGCGGCTCGAGCTATCGAGTTGATGACCGGCGAGGAGCGTGCGCGGCACGACCATCGTCATGTGGCGTCGGAGGCGGCCGCCCTCTACGTCCGGGCGCTCGCACAGCCCGATGTGGCCACGCTCCTTGGCGGGGACTGTCTGTTCGAGGTGCCGTTTTCGATGCGTCGCGATGACGTGGACCCGGAGAGAGGCGTCGTCATCGTCCGGGGTACGATCGAATGCCTGCGCCGATGGTCCGACGGGCGCCTGACGGTGTTCGAGTTGAAGACCGGTCGTGTCCGGTCGCACCATGAACGCCAGCTCGCCCTCTACGTCGATGCGGCGCGCGCGCTGTTTCCAGATGCCGCCGTGGACGGCAAGGTGATCTATCTGTAGCGGCCTTTCACACCCGCTTACATTTTCGAATCCGGTGTGTCCGATTCCGGTGCGTCCAAGTGAGGGCACTTGTCCTAAGACGTCCAGTTGCTGGGATCTGGCGTCTAAGGGACTGTGTGGCTCGGGACTTGCACAATGACTCTGTACAGGAGGTGATCGATGCTGACACGGCACATCGCTCACTCGTCACCGCACATGCTCTTCGAGTTTCGTGGTCTGGAGGCGCTGCCGTGCGGGTGTGTCGTCGCCGACTATGTCGCGACGCTGCTCTCGCTCGATGTGGCTGCGGTAGAGGCGAAAGGGCCCCACTGCACGGTGCGACACCACGGCCGCGGATCGCTGCTGACGCCGGACGAGTTGGGCAGCGGGGCCGCCGCCGCCTGGGTGTGAGCAGTAACGAAGCTCCGCATCAAACCTCCGAGTCCTGTGTAGAGATACGTTTCGTTACTAGTTTTTGCGCGACCGCCGAAGCGGTCGCGCCTAAGCCGAGCTTGCGCGGAAAAGCCTACCGATTCGTATACATTTCACCGTGCAAGCACGGCTAGCTGCGAATCAGCATCGGGTCGGCGGCGAGCTTGTCCGCCCAGGTGCACGCCCTGGATTCCGCCTCGTCACGCGTCTGACCGACGAGGATGACGGAGTCGAGCGGCTTGTCGCTGGCACCCCGTGTGACCCAGGCGATCCAATGGGCGCCGCGTGACTCGGTCTTGATGTCGAAGTCCTTCCTGTCGGTCGTCATAGCTGACGCATCGTATCTCACCTGACGGTCCACGCGCCACGGGCTGCGCCTCGAGCCGACGAGCGAAGACGTCTGGAGATGTCTAGACGCAGCCGATTGCGTGTTGCTTCGCGATTCTCATACAATCCTACTGGTCCTGTCCGTCACCACGGTGGCGCCCGAATGCCACCGTCGTTGCGAAACAGGGCCACACTGTACTCGCGGCCTCCGATCCTTCCACGTTTGACCGCGACGAGAGGAGTCACCTGTTTATGGGATTGACGTGCCCGAACTGTGGCAATGAACGAAGCTTCCTGGCCAAGACGCTACAGACGCACGTAGTCCAGTCAGGTGGAGAGGAACTCGAGCTGACGGAACAGAGCCGCCCCGCCGTGTTCGAGTTGCTCTGCGACGAATGTGAGACCGAAATCGACTTCGGTGCCCTCGAGTCTGACCTTCGTCGCGAGATGATCCTGCTGCTGGGCGCCCACTGACTAGGGCTCGCGATAGCCGCAGATCAGACACTGCCAGCCACCAGTGCTTTTCGGCTGGGTACGCACCGCGTCCGGGTGCACGAACGCCTGCCAGGGTGGGTTGGTCGGCTCGAGGATCCCGCTGCACTCTGGGCACGTGTGCAGTATCGGCGCGGCTGCGGAACTCGGTGGTGGTTGTGTGTCCGGCACCCACAGGACACTACCACCGGGGGCATCTATTGACAAAGCCGGAGAGCCGCTCCTATCGTAGGTGCAGATGCGCCGACTACTACCGTCAGCTCGGGCTGCCGCACGGCGCCGATCTCAACGAGATCAGACGCGCGTATCGCGAACTGGCGCGGCAATGTCAATCGAGCCGGGGCAACCCTGACGTGGGCGAATGCCTGGCCTCGCTCCATCATGCCTACGAGATGCTGAGCGGCCAGGACCGCCGGCGCGGCTCTGGTGCCGAGCGGCCGCGGTGGTCCACCGGGCGAGAGGCCGCGTTCGCCGACGAAGTGGATATCAACTTTCCGTCGGTGTCGAGTGTCGTTGACCGGATGCGCGAGTCGTTCTTCGGCCCGGCGCCCGCACACCCGCTGTCGGCCGACGTGCGGCTGACACCGAAACAGGCCGATGCCGGCGTCAAGGTGCCGCTCGACGTATCGCTACGTCATACCTGCCCGGTGTGCGGGGGGCGTGGTGAGGTCTGGCTCGACCCCTGTGGCGCCTGTGACGGAAGTGGTGCCGGTCTGCTGCCTCACCAACTTCAGCTGGTCGTGCCGCCCGGCGTGCGAGACGGTGCCTGTCTGCGCTTCGACGTCACCCCGTCGTACGCGCCGGTCACATGCGTGGAGGTCCGGATCTCCGTCCAGTAGTGTCCAGCCTGGCCACTGTCACCGCCGCCGGGCTCCCCCGTCTGAAGACGGGGGCTTTAAGACTTCCCGGCGTGAACGACCGCCACCTGAAGAATGGCGGCATCACATGAGGGAGACTCAGTCGCTAGGCGGCGGCGTTGCGCGGAGGTGGGGCCATCGTGCCGTGCGGCGTCCACGGTCCACAGCGAGCGAGCCGGCAGGACACGCCGAACAGCGGCAATCGGACCGCTAGCGTCCGCTGATACCAGGTGATGCCAGCCAGTTCGCAGCGCACCCCGACCTGCTGGCCGGGCGGCTGGCGTCTGTCGGCCACCCCGCACGCCACCACCACGACGACCAGCAAGACCCACGTCCGGCGTGAAGTGGCCCACCGAGCGAATCTGCCCGAGAGCGAGTAGCCAGAGATACGAGATGACGATCATGCCGCCGCGGTCCGGAGATGCCACGCCTGACGGGGCGGAGACGGTGGCGGCGCGGCGCCTCGGGTGTCTGTTCGTCGGTCATGGTGCTCTCCGAACGGCCGTCTGACACAACGCCGCAACTCGTGTCACCGGCGCCGCGCCCCGCGGACTTGTCAGGGTTTCGACAAACTGACTATGCTGAAACCGTGATCGTCCGGCGTGACGCTGCGGAGCGTCTCTGGCGACCGCCCGAAAAGGACGTATCGATGACTACAGAGAACGTCGAACCGGCTGGGGTGCTCGAGGCGCTGCGGGTCGTGCAGGACCCCGACCTGGGCCGCGACATTGTCAGCCTCAATTTCGTCAAGGACCTCCGGGTCGAGGGTGGGGAGGTCTCGTTCGTGATCGAGCTGACCACACCCGCCTGTCCGGTGAAGGAGCAGATGCACGACCAGGCGGTGGCGGCTGTCTCGGCGCTCGCCGGGGTCACCGGCGTCACGGTCGACATGACCGCGAACGTCCGCGCGGCGGTGTCGCCCGAGGCGGGTCGTGCGCCGCTCCCAGGGGTAAAGAACATCATCGCGGTCGGCGCCGGGAAGGGTGGGGTCGGGAAGACCACGGTGGCGGTGAACCTGGCCGTGGCGCTCTCGAGATACGGCGGGCGGGTCGGGATGATCGACGCCGACGTCTATGGTCCCAACATCCCGATCATGCTCGGCGTGCGGACACAGCTGGAGACGGACGGGAAGAAGATCGTGCCGGCAGAGGGGCATGGCATTCCGGTTGTTTCGATGGGGTTCATGACCCAGGACGACACGCCGATCATCTGGCGCGGACCGATGCTGCACGGCGTGATCCAGCAGTTCTTCCGGGAGGTCCGATGGAATGAGCTCGACTACCTCATCGTCGACATGCCGCCCGGGACCGGCGACATCGCGCTCAGTTTGAGCCAGACCGTGCCGGTGGCGGGCGCCGTCGTCGTCACGACCCCCCAGGCGGTCTCGGTGGCGGACTCGCGCCGGGCGGTCGCGATGTACAAGAAGCTGAACGTGCCGGTCCTCGGTCTGGTCGAGAACATGAGCCACTTCGTCTGCCCGAGTTGCGACCACGAGAGCGATATCTTCGGCAGGGGCGGCGGCCAGTCGGCGGCCGAGGAGATGGGTGTCCCGTTCCTTGGGCGCATCCCGATCTATCAGTCGATCCGCGAAGGTGGCGACAGTGGGAACCCGATCGTGGTCGCCGAGCCGGATTCGCCCGCCGCGCGTGCGTTTCTCGACGTCGCCGAGCGCACCGCCGCGCAGGTCTCGATCGCGGCGCTCGGTCCGGTCACTGCGAGCGTGTCTTAGGAAGTTCCCAAGGAGTCAGAAGACAGGAGTCAGAAGAAGCCGATGGGCTTCGCCGTCCTGTCCTCCAGTCCGGCGCCGCGGGTTCGCGTTGTCCACTAGCGTCGCTCCGCCTCGCCGGTCATCGGCACGAACAGGACCGGCAGTGTCGTGTCCTGTTCGACGCCGTCCTCGGTGCGCGTGAGAATCGTGAGCGTTTGCCGGTTCTGCCCGACCGGGATGATCAACCGCCCCCCGACGGCGAGCTGGTCGACGAGCGGCTGCGGGACATGATCCGGGGCCGCCGTCACCATGATCGCGTCGAACGGCGCCTGCTCCGGCCAGCCCGCGTAGCCGTCTCCTTGTCTGACCTGCACGTTGGCGTACCCCAGCTCGGCGAGCGTGTCACGAGCGCGCTCGGCCAGCTGTGTGATGATCTCGATCGAGTAGACGGCGGCCGCAAGCTCCGCCAGCACCGCCGCCTGGTAGCCGGACCCAGTGCCCACTTCGAGCACCTTCGCATCTGGCGTCAGCCGTAGCGCCTGGGTCATGTAGGCCACGATGTAGGGTTGGGAGATTGTCTGGCGATAGCCGATCGGGAGCGGCCGGTCCTCGTAGGCCCGCTGACGCTGATCGGGCGGCACGAACCGCTCCCGTGGCACGCGTCGCATGGCGCGCACCACGCGCGGGTCGGTGATGTCCCGGGTTAGCAGCTGCCGTTCGACCATGCGCATTCGGTCGCCCTCGCGGCCCGGCGGCGCCTGCGCCGAGCGGCCCGCCACCCCTGGTGCCGCGTCAAGGGGTGTCTCGAGAGGTGCCGTGCAGCCCGCGAGGATCAGCCCGAGGAGCACGAACCCAACGGCCTCGAGCGGCCCCCCATAGCCCGCAGCGGCAGTGTGTTTCACGAGCGTCCCGTCAGCCAGGCTTCCCGATGGCGTTCTTGGGCTGGTGACGCCTCCTCGACCGGCTGCAGATCCCACTGGTTCGTCGGCTGGGTCCCGACGACGATAGCCAGACGCCTGAGCGTGCCACGACGCGAGACCATCACCGAGATCTGAGAGCCTGGGGCCGTCAGGGCGATCCGCGCGTTCCACTGGTTCGCCAGCACCCGGTGGTCTCCGATTGCCAGGATTTCATCGTCGACGTTGAAGCCGGCATCGTGCGCAGGGGTGTCGCGTCGCACCTGGCTGACCAGCAGCCGGCCGTCGCCGGAGCGAGTGACCAGTCCAATCCAGCCGAGCTCTTCATCCTCGGACTCCGATCGGTCCGCGAACTCCAGGCCTAGCCAGTCGAGGGCCTCGGTGTAGTCCAGCTCTTCGGTTGTGTCGAGCGCCCGCGTGAACCACGCGGAGAGATCCGTGCCGGCCACCTCCTGGGCGGTGGCGCGGAACTCCGCCGGTGTGAAGCCGTGTTCCCCGGAGAACCGCGTGTAGGCCAGGCGCATCACGTCGTCCAGTGTCTTCGCACCTTCGGTCGCCGCGCGGACCCGCATGTCGAGCAGGAATCCGAGCACCGCACCCTTGGTGTAGTAGCTGACGGAGCTGTTCGGCGAGTTCTCGTCGGCGCGGTAGTACTTGATCCACGCGTCGTAGGAGGCCAGCGCGACCGGTTGCACCTCACGGCCCGGTGTTGTCTGCAGCCCCCGGATCGGACGGGACAAGGCCTCGAGATATTCCGCGACGGTGGAGAGACCGGCGCGGTGCACGCCCAGATCGCCGTAGTAGGAGGTGAGCCCCTCGACCACCCAGAGACTCTCGGTGTGTGTCTCGTTCTCGTAGTCGAACGGACCGAGCTCGATCGGGCGGAGCCGCTTGACGTTCCAGGCGTGAAACAGCTCGTGGCTGACGAGCCCCAGCCATCGCAGATAGCTGCGAGGCGACGCGGTGGCCCAGCGGCTGGTCATCAGCATCGCCGAGTTGCGATGCTCGAGACCGCCGCCGGCCTCCGTGATCATGTTGAGGAATAGATACCGGTCGTACGGCATCACCCCCCACATCCGGTAGATCTCCCGGGTGATCTTTTCGACGTCCTGGGCCGACTGCGGACCGTGCCACACACCGGACTCACCGAGGTTCACCAGTTGGTGCGGCGTGCCGTCGACCACGAACTCGTAGACCGCCGGGGTGCCGGCGACGATCGGCGAGTCGACCAAGGTGTCGAAGTCGGCCGCACGATACGTGTGCGGGCCGCGGTCGGTTCGTGGCGCGAGGCCGGTCAGACTCCGGCTCCAGCCGGTCGGCAGCTCCAGCGTGACGTCGTGCGGGCGGGCGGTGTCGTCATCCGCGAGGGTGAGGAACGTCGGTGCGCCGTTGAGCATGGCAAAATCCGCCTCGATCCAGTTCGTCCGGACCGACATCTCCCGTCCGTACACCAGATACGTCACCACGATGCGGTCGGCGCCACCGGTTGACACCCGCCAGCGGTTCTTCCGGGATTTCTCCACCCGCAGCGGCTCACCGGTGGGGGTGCGGGCGGTGACTGCCTCGACGTGGCGAGCGAACTCCCGCACCAGATAGGAGCCAGGGGTCCACACGGCCATCATCAGCTCGATCTGCGGGCGGCCGCCGGTCGGCACGCTGGCCTCGACGCTGACGTAGTGGGTGTGTGGCGCGGGAAACCGCAGCGTGTAGGTGATCGGTTCCGCCGACTGCGCCAGGGCCGGGCCGGCCGGGACCACCAGGAGCAGGCAGGCGACTGCTAGACACAGCCGTTTCATCCGACGCATTTCACGGTTGTCCACCGTTGGCTCGAATCGGTGAGCCCGGCGGTCTCTAACAGGAGGCGAAACTGACCGACGGCGCCGTGGATGTCCCCGATCGCGACCACGCGATCCGGCTGTGCGGCAGCCCCGGGGATCAAGGCGACCGAGACCCAGATCAGCAGGAGCCAGGTCACGACACCGGTCCACCTGATGGCGAAGCGCGCGGGTTGTGTGACCCTCACGGTCCCTCCAGTGTACCCGTCAGGCGTTCCGAGCGACAGGGTACGGCGCCGTGTGAGCGCCAGCTGGTAGCCGCCACTAGGTGAGGTCGCGGGCCGCGACCGCGGCGCCGACCAGCGCCGCCCGCTGTTCGAGGATGACCGACACGGGCACCTGCTCCAGCAGCGGTCGCATCGGGCCCTTGTCCACGAGCGCTTCGAGGAAGCGCCCGGTCCGGAGCGCCGGCAGGATCTGGGGTGCGATGCCGCCGCCAAGATACAAACCGGCGGTCGCGAAGGTGCGCAGAGCCAGATTGCCGGCTGCGGCGCCGAGCGCGGAGACGAACAGGTCGAGGGCTTCGACACAGGCCCCGCAGCCGCCGTCGAGCGCAGCGGCGGTGATGGCCGCCGGCTGCCGGTCAGGCTCGTCGGGCAGTGAACAGCTGACGCATCGGGTCGACCGGTGAGTGAAGGTGTGGAGGTTGACGAGACCAGGCCCCGAGACGACGTCCTCGAGTGCTACGCGTTCCCGCCGGGCGGAGAGCACCGCGACCAGCTCGAGCTCGCGTGGGGTGCGCGCCGCGAAGTCGGTGTGTCCCCCCTCCGAGGGCACCGGTATCAGCCGGTCGCCGACGGCGTGGAGGCCGGCCTCGCCAAGACCGGTGCCTGGCGCGATCAGCGCCGCGTTCCCCCCCGCGACCGGTGCTCCTGGCTGGATGACCGCCAACTCCTGGGCGGCGAGCAGTGGGACCGCACAGGCCATCGCCTCGAGGTCGTTGAGCAGGCGGACGGTCGCGATGCCCAGACGGCTGCCGATCTCGGCGCCGTCGACCTCCCACGGCACGTTGGTCAACGTCGAGACGTTGGCGCGCACCGGGCCGGCGACACCGAAACAGGCTGCCGCGATCTGGCCCGTTGCTCCGGTCCGGTCGAGGAAGCGCGCGACCATCGGCGTTAGGGCGTCGAACTCCAGCGTCGGGTAGTGCCGAGTCTCAAGCAGAGATGGGCGGGGTCCGTCGAGCGTAAACAGACCCAGCCACGTCTTCGTGCCGCCGACGTCTCCCGCGAGGATCAACCGCGACATCACGTCCTACTCCGTGCACCGTAGGGGTCCTGCGCCCGCCGCGCGCCGACTTGACATCGGACACATTCTCGTTCATCTTTCGCGCGACGGCCACTAGCCATCTTCTAGGGCGACATCGTGCGGCGCGATGGACGTGATCGAGCGAAACAAGACAATTGTGGCGTCACCCATCCGCAAGGTGGTGCGATGAGGCTCCCGCCCGGGGAAGAAGCCCTCTCCCAGGACCCGTCGGCCGAGGCGCTGGACCGGCAGTACCACAGCCTGCGTCAGATCCGCGACCGGTACCCGGCGGTGCGGGAGGACCATCTCCGATATCTCGAGAAGTGGTCCCTGGTGCGTTCCGTCGCCCGCACCGACACCGACCGCTACTACGGGTTCCAGGATCTTGGAATCATCCGCCAGGTGAGCGAGGGGCTCGAGAGTGGGGCCTCGTTCCGCGTCGTGCTGCGGGCGCTGGTGGCGGCGCGGGATGGGCAACTGATGCTCGACTTCAGTCAGCGGATGGGGGAGGCCCAGCCGGTCAAGGTGGTTGCGCTGACACCACAGCGCGAGACCGGCGCCACGCCGACGACTGTGGCCGAGGTCTGGCCGTCGTCATCGGCCCATCTCTCGCTTGCCGCGAGGTATTTCCGCGAGGGCGCCGTGCTCGACGAGGGGGGCGAGGGCGACCAGGATCGCGCCCGTCTCGCCTATCGCAAGGCGCTGCTGCTTGATCCGACTCTGGTTCCGGCGCTGGTCAACCTCGCCAACATCCACTACGGGCTCGACCAGCTCGTCGAGGCGCAGGCGCTCTACGAGCGCGCCATGCATCTCGATGCGGAGTGCTTCGAGGCGTACTTCAACCTGGGTAACATCCACCACGATCTCGGCCGGTATCTCGACGCGCTCGAGCACTACCGGGTCGCGGTCGGCATCAACCCCGCATATGCCGACGCGCACTTCTATCTGGCGGTGACGCTCGAGAAGATCGGCCATTCGGCGGAGGCGAAGGCCCACTGGCGCTCCTACCGCGATCTGGCGCCGGAGGGCGAGTGGGTGGAGCTGGCGAAGGAGTTCAGCGAGTAGCCACTAGTACGGGTAGTCGTCTTCTTCGGGACGTGGCCGCTTCTTCGGTGTCCGGCGCAGCTTGTAGAGGGTGCAGTCGGGGCACCACGCCTCGGGGTCGAAGCCGCCTTTGCCGGCGTAGGGCAGGACGTCCCGGTTCGAGCAATACTGCTGATCGTCCGCCTCGGCATGCCACCGGCACGCCCGGAACCGCGCTTGCGCCGGGCTTGCCTCTGGTGCGCCCTGGGCTTGCGCCGGGCTTGCCTCTGGCTCGCCCTGGGGCCGTGAGGACGCGCCGGGCTCGAGCGGGCGGTCTGAATCGTCGAACATCGGTCCAGCCTGGAATAAGATTGCTAGCGCAACTGCAGGTCGATCGAGGCTTGGAGCGCCTTGACGGCCGAAAGCTCGTCCGGTGCGGCCAGCGTCAGCGCGATGCCCTTGGCGTCGAGCCGCGCCGTTCGCCCGACCCGGTGCACGTAGGTGTCCCGGCTGGGGGGGACCTCGAAGTTCACCACGTGGCTGATGCCCTCGATGTCGAGGCCGCGCGCCGCGACGTCGGTGGCCACCAGCACACGGTAGCGTCCGCTACGGAATCCCCCGATCGCCTCCAGCCGCATGCTCTGCGAGCGGTCGGCGTGCAGCGCGGCCGCCTTGAGCCCGGCGTTCGACAACGTGCGGGCGAGCCGTTCGGTGCCGCGTTTGGTGTTGACGAAGACGAGCACCGAGCCCGAGCTCTTGGCGAGAAACGACGTCAGCCAGGCGGTCTTGCGAGACGCCGGCATGCGCTCGACGGCATGGGAGATGCCGTCGGCTGGGGCGCCGCGCTGACCAACCTGCACGTAGGCCGGGTCGTTCGACAACTCCTTCAGCGGGGTCAGCACCGAGTTGGGGATGGTGGCCGAAAACAGCAGCGTCTGACGCTGGGTCCCTTCCGCCTTTTGGCCTCCGGGCAGCCCGGCGACGATACGGCGGACGTCCGGCCAGAACCCCATGTCCAGCATGCGGTCCGCTTCATCGAGAATGAGGGTGTCGACCCCGGCGAACGCCGGGATCCCGCCTCGCAGATGGTCCAGTAACCGGCCCGGTGTAGCGACCACAACGTCGACGCCGGCACTGAGTGCCTGTGCCTGCGCGCCGATCGGCGTCCCGCCGAAGACCGCCGCGCTTGTGAGCGCGGTGTGATAGATGAACCCCTGCAGATCGTCCTCGATCTGCACGACCAGCTCGCGGGTGGGTGCGAGGACGAGCACCGTCGTGAGACGGGTCGTCGCGTCGGCGGCGGGACCGGGCCGTTGCAGCATGCGATTGAGCACCGGCAGTAGATAGGCGCCCGTCTTGCCGCTTCCGGTTTCCGCGCTGGCGATAATGTCGCGGCCGGCCACCACGATCGGATACACCGCTGACTGGATCGGGGTGGTGGCCGTGAAGCCGCGGTCCTGGACACCGAGGAGGAGCGCCGGTTCGAGACCCAGCGTGTCAAACGCGACCGGGTCCGTCTCCACGACCGCTTCCGGCATCACCGGCTCGGTCGAGGGAGGCGCGAAATCCTTGGGCGAAAAAGCGGGTCGCCGGTTCGGGCGGCCTACTCGGCGGTGCCGCCGCCACGGTTGTGCGCGGGTGGTGTCAGAATTCAAGATGTTGGTTAGCGAGCACGGAAGGTGATGATGCCGCGGACCGGGTCGTAGGGTGAGACGCCCACGGTGACCCGGTCACCGGGAACGACCTTGATGCGAAAACGACGCATGCGACCGCTCAACTGGGCGAGAACCTCGTGGCCCGCATCGCACTCTACGCGATACAGGCCGCCGCTGTGGACCGCTGTCACGATGCCTTGTACGTCGATCAGATCATCCTTTGCCAACCGCTCTCCTCTCTGAGCCAGTTTCGCACATTGGCCCGGTGTTTGCAAAGGTGGGGCCAGCAGCCCGTGGTGAAAGTCCCGCTGCATTCGACCGGCGCTGCATCCCGCCTAAGTGCGTTGCTTCTCAGTCGAATACTGCCGGTATGTTCCCTCGTGGCGCCTTGCGGTGGCCAGGCGCGGCATTGCCTGCGACGGCTCTCGGTGCGACGCGGGACTTTCACCACGGGCTGCAGCGTCGCGGTGCTACAACGCTTTCACCGCAGCCTCGAGCTGAGCCGCCAACGCGACGTAGTCGCCGCCTCTCAGCCTTAGGTGGGGTCCGAACCGGACCTCGACCCGGCCCGGGCGCGCCATGCGCTGGCCCTCCCGCCAGACCGTGTCGAGGCCGCGCAGTCTCACCGGGACCACCGGCACCTCGAGCTGCACCGCGATCATCGCCGCGCCGGGCTGGAAGGGAGCAAGCGCGTCCCCGACGGTGCGCCGCCCTTCGGGAAAGATGACCAGCGAGTTGCCGGCGCCGATCAGCTCGCCGGCATACCGCAACGCGTGGCGGGCGCCGGCTTCCCGTTGCGGGAGCGGGAAGGCGTTGAACAGCGCCGTGGACAGGTAGTAGTTGAGGCCGTTGGTGAACCGCGCGAGGCGTGGGTGGCCCTCGGGGTGGAAATGCGGTACAAAGAAATCCTTGGCCATCGCTGTCACCACGCGGTACCGCATGGCGCGCGGCAGCGCCGCCAGAATCACCGCTGGGTCCATGAAGCTCTGGTGGTTGGCCGCGAACACCACCGGACCGCCGACCGCAGCCACGTGCTCGAGACCGTGGACCCGGGTCCACGCGAACAGCCGGGTCAGCGGGAGCAGCCCGAGCCCCAGACATGCCCTGCGGATCCCCCGCACGATCAGCCTTTGGTTCCAGCGCGGCAAGGGGAACGGCGGTTCTCGAGTCCGGGACGACGCGGCGGGTGAGGCCACGAGCGCTTCGAGGTCAGCGACGGTCGCCGCTCCGGACACGGCGCCCTCGTCGACGGTGGCGTCGAGCTCGTTCTCGAGCACCATCAGCAGCTCAACCCGCTCGAGCGAGGTCAGACCGAGCTCGTCGAGCCGCGTGTCCCGGCTGAGGGTGCCGCCGGCTACCCGCTCCAGAATCGACACCACGGTCCGATCGCCTGTGTCCGTCTTCGCCGTGACCTGGACGGCGCCCTGCTCGGCCCACGTTCTGACCACGCCGCGCTTGAGCTTCTGCGTGCCCTCGGTTCGCGGCAGCCGGTCCCCGGGCCAGACCAGCACCTCCCGAAGCCGCTGATGGTCTCCCAGCTCGCGGTTGGCCTCCCGGGCGATGAGGGCGGGGTCTGTCGGCGTCTCGAGCACGACGACCGCGTGCACGCGCTCCTCGCCGTCACGCGTAAGCCCCACGACGACGGATTCTTTGACGCCGGGTACACCGTTCACCACACGCTCAACGTCGTTGGGGAAGACGTTGAGCCCCTCCGGCGTCACGATGACCTCTTTCTTCCGCCCGAGCACTTGCAGTCGCCCTGCCTCGTCGAGCGCGCCGAGGTCGCCGGTGTGGAACCAGCCGTCCTCGAACGCCGCCGCGGTGTCCGCCGGGGCGCCGAAGTAGCCGGTGGTGACGTTGTCGCCTTTCACGAGGATCTCGCCGTCGTCCGCGATCCGGACCTCGACACCGGCGATCGGCGTGCCGACCGTGCCCCGTCGCGTCTTGAACGGATGGTTGAGCGTCACGATCGGCGCCGTCTCGGTCAGGCCGTAGCCCTGCACCACCACGAATCCGAGCCTGGACCAGAACGCCTCGAGGTCGGGGTCGAGCGGCGCCGCGCCGACGATGAAGCACCAGAACTTCATCCCGAACAGGCGGTGGATGCGCCGGTAGCGCCACCAGCGTCGGGCCACGTGCGGACTGTCCGCCGGCGTGTCGGCCACGTCCGGGGCGATCTGCAGCACGTGCTCCCGCAATACGTCCAGAATCTTCGGGACGCACACCAGCACCGAGATCCGGCGGCTGTGGATCTGATGCACGATAGCCGGCGGGCTGTAGCCCCGCATGAACACACAGACACCCGGGAGCATCGGCGGGATGAAGGTCGCCAGTGACTGGCCGAACATGTGGCTCAACGGCAGCAGGTTGAGAAAGCGCAGCGGGTAGAAGGGCCGCCCGAACTTCCGATACTTCAGCACCTCGCGTTCGACCGGGACGATGTTGGCCAGCACGTTCCGGTGGCTGATGATGACCCCTTTGGGCTCCGAGGTGGCGCCCGACGTGAAGATGATCTCGGCGACGTCGTCCCGCGCCGGGGTGTGTCCCGTCGGCACCGGCGGGGCGGGGGCGCCGCCGGTCTCGCTCAGCTCCCCGAGGCGCCAGACGTCGAGACCCGGGTCGGCCGGCGGCTCCACCTCGTCGCCGACGAGCAGGACCCGCGCGTCGACCAGCTGCCCGACCGTGTGCAGGAAGCCGGCCGAGGCCCGGTAGTCGATCGGCACCACCACCACGCCTCGGAGCAGACAGCCCCAGAAGGCCATGACCCACTCGGGGCGGTTCTCGCCCCAGAACAGAACCTTGTCTCCGGCGGCGACCCCGGCCGCTGCGAGCCGCGCCGCGAAGTCGACGGCCGCGCGGCGGACCGCGGCGTAGCTGTAGTGGCGGACCCGGTAGCCGTTGTCGTGCACGAAGAACTCGGCGTCGGACCGCAGCCGCTCGTCGAAGAAGTCGAGCAGCGTGTCTCGCGTCATGAACGCATTATGATGGAAGACCGTCTTCGACCCGTATTCGACGATGATGCGCGCGGAACCGACCAACCACGGCACGAACATCCGGGTATCCGGCGAGCGGCGCGGCTCGGCGTGCGTCGGCGTGGGACTCTGCCTGGTGCTGGCGGCCGGCTGTGCGGGGCCGGTCGTGGACACGCCGGTCGAGACCGCGACCGAGCTCGCAACCCGCGTCACCGCTCCACCCCCTTCGGAAGCGGGCGCGGCCGACGCGCTGGCCGCATCGCCACGGCATGGCGAGTGGGTGGACATCGAGCTGGGCGGAAGCGACCGGCCCATCGCCACCTGGATCGTGCGACCGGAAGGCTCGGCCGACGCCCCGGTGGTACTGGTCATCCACGAGATCTTCGGATTGACCGACTGGGTGCGCGCCGTGGCGGACCGGCTGGCGGAGCACGGGTTTGTCGCCGTTGTGCCGGATTTGCTGTCGGGGCTGGGACCGGATGGAGGGGGCACCGCCGCGGTGGCCAGCCGCGACCAGGTCGTCCGGCTTATCCGCTCGCTCGAGCCGGCCGATGTGATCGCGCGGCTCGACACGGTGCGCGCCCATGCGCTCACATTGCCCGCGACCACCGGCAGGATCGCGGCGCTCGGGTTCTGCTGGGGCGGGTCGACCAGCTTTGCCTACGTCGTGACGCAACCGCACCTGCAGGCGGCCGTCGTCTACTACGGCAGCTCGCCGGTCGAGACGGCCGACTACCATCTCGTCGGGGCTCCGGTGCTCGGGTTGTATGGCGGTGACGATGAACGGGTGAACGCAACCATCCCGACCGCGGCGCGCGAGATGGCGCGGTACGGAAAGCACTTCGAGTCGGAGATCTTCCCCGGCGCCGGGCACGGTTTCCTGCGGGCGCAGGAGGGTCGGGACGGTGCGAACCGCGAAGCCAGTCTGCGGGCGTGGCCACGGACCATCGAGTTCTTGCGCCGGCATACTGACGGGTGAGTGGGCGGCCCGAAAAGCGATAGCAGTCAGAAGGTTGCACCGTTCCGACCCTTACCCCCGGCCCTCTCTCCGGCCGGGCTGAAGCCCGACCGCTACGTACTGCAGGATGGCGGTTTCAGGTCGTTCTCGAGACCAACCAGCACCCACGTGGCGTCCGCCTTCTATCATTTGATGGACACGCCGACGTTGATCGCCACCCTGGTCATCCGCGGCGAGCCTGGTTCGGTGTTGATCTGCTCGAGCGGGCTGATTGCGAAGAGCCGCACGTCGAACGAGAATGCCAGCCCGGGCTTGGCGAACCATCGCGCGCCGCCTCCGTAGTTGAGCGTGCGGACGCGTCGTTGCGCCGGTTCCGTTTCCTGCTCGACGAAGACAGACATGCGTGAGGTCCCGAGGCCCCCGCTCAGATAGCTCCACCCGTCGCCGTCTCCGAAGTTGAACGACAGCTGCGGCGAGAGTGCCCTGAATCGTGTGTGGATCGTCGGGTCGTCCGGGTCGGGGTCGTCCTGCCCCGGGGTGCGGCTCGTCGACATGAACAGCGCAGAGGTCCCCACCCCGAAGGTGATCGCCCGCCATCGGAACAGGTAGACGTGACCGCCGATCTCGAGGCCGAGCCCCGACCCAGCGAGCTGGGCCGGACCGAGCCCGCGATTGGCGGCGAGCACTGCGTCCTGGCCCACGCTGACGAACGAGCCCCGGATGTCAATGACGAACGGACCGATCGGTCCGGGGTCCTGGGCCGCCGCCGGGGTGGCGGCGATCATCAGGAGGAGGACCATCCAGCAGGGCGTCAGGGCTTTTGGGAAGCGCGAGTGGGGACCGTGCATGATCACCCTCAGTATACCGGCGCACTTTCTCGCGTCCGGGTCAGCTGCGGCGACCGTTGCGTCGGTTGAGGCCGGTATACTGCGGGGCGATGAGCGCCCGACGCTTGGTCCCGCTGTCGGCCATCGAGGCAGCCGCGCGACGTCTCGAAGGGGTCGTCCGTCAGACACCGCTCGTCGAGCTGCCACTCGACGCGCGTTCGCCGGTCTGGGCCAAGTGCGAGAACCTGCAGGCGGCCGGCGCGTTCAAGATCCGCGGTGCCTACAACTTCATCGCGCAACTGAGGGAGGCGGAACGCCGTCGCGGCGTCATCACCTATTCGTCGGGTAACCACGCGCAGGCGGTTGCGCTGGCGGCCGGCCTCGTCGGTGTGCCGGCCGTCGTGGTGATGCCGACAACCGCGCCCCGTATCAAGGTGGACGGCGCGCGGGCGCTCGGCGCAGAGGTGATCTTCGACGGGACGACGTCGGCCGACCGCAAGACCCGCGCCGAGGCGGAGGCGGGCGCCCGGGGGCTGCACATCGTGCCGCCGTTCGACCATCCGTGGATCATCGCCGGTCAGGGGACGGTCGGTCTGGAGATTCTTCGTGACTGTCCGGAGGTGGCGCATGTCTTCGTCCCGGTCGGCGGCGGCGGGCTGATCTCTGGCATCGCAGCCGCGGTCAAGCGGCGCCGGCCCGACGTGCGGGTCGTCGGCGTCGAGCCCGAAGGCGCCGCCACGATGCGGGCATCCCTGGCGGCCGGTTACCCCGTGGTGCTCGACCGGGTGGCGAGCATCGCCGACGGATTGGTGCCCCTCAGGCCCGGCGATCTCACCTTTGATCACGCGCAGCGGTTTGTCGACGAGATCGTGACGGTGAGCGACGACGCCATCGCCGGCGCGGTGCTCTGGCTGTTCCGGCGGGCGAAGCTCGTTGTCGAGACCAGTGGTGCCGCCACCCTGGCGGCGATCCTGGACGAAGCCGGGAGGGAGGCGGGCTCCGGCGATGGCCAGACGGTCGCCGTGTTGAGCGGCGGGAACATCGCGGTGGACACACTGGTCGCCCTGGCTGCCGAAGCAGGCGACCGCTCGCAGGAGTCAGGAGACAGGAGGCAGGAGACAGGAGGAAGCAAGAGGGCTTCCCCGGCGTCTTCGGACTAACCCAGCGCCTCATTTGTGTGGCGAGTGCAGCGCGGCCCTGCGGGCCCAAAGGCCCTTGCTACGACGGGTGCCCGGCGCCAGTCAACTGAGCGCCAGGATTAGCTCTCGGTGCCGATGATCCGGCGCGCCGCATCGGTCGCCTCTTCCACCGTCGTTACGTGCCCGTCGAGTTGCTGCTCGTAGACCGCCTTCAGGATTCGGCCGATTTCCGGCCCTGGCGTCAGACCCAGCTTCAGCAGGTGACGCCCGAGCAGCAGCGGCGGGGGGGCGCCGTGCTCGACACCCAGCGCGCGGGCCCGTTCCACGAACCAGTCCATCGCCGAGCAGTCGAATGATCCGGGGCGTCGTCCCAAGCAGTCCGACTTGGCCAGGCGTGCCAGGAGCTCCAGGTCCACCTTCTTCGCCAGACGCCGGAAGGCGCCGTCACCGACCTCGCCGGCGCTCTTGTGCCACATCCCCGGTTTCAGATGCTGCGCCACCAGCCCGATCACCTGATGACGGACGTCATAGCCGTTCATGGTGTGAACATTCAGACGGTCCAGGAACGCATGCGTCGGCTCGACGCCGGCCTCCTCGTGGTTGCGCGAGCGGATCCGCCCGTCGATGAACGCCGTCGTGGCCGGCTTGCCGAGGTCGTGACAGACGGCGCCGAGCATGACCGCGACCTGCTGCGGTCGCTCGAGATCGTCGATCCGCGTCCGCGCCTGGTCGATGACCAGCAGCGTGTGCACCCACACATCGCCCTCGGGATGCCACTCTGGCTCCTGCTCGCAGCCGACCAGCGCTTTCAGCTCGGGGAACAGCTGGTCGACGACACCGAGCTCGAGCGCCAACTCGAACCCGGGTGACGGGCGCTCGGCCTGGAGCAGCAACTTTTCCATCTCGCCCCAGATCCGTTCCGCCGGGAGGTCGTCCAGCGCGGTGGCACGGCAGATCTGCTTCGTGGCGTCGTCGACCCTCAGCTCGAAGCGGGCCGCGAACTGCAGTGCCCGGAGCACCCGCAGGCTGTCGTCGCCAAACGTCTCAGGGTCGACGACCCGCAGCAACCGGCGCTCCAGATCGGCCCTACCGTCGCACGGGTCCAGGTATTCGTCGTGCAGCGGGTCCCAGGCGATCGCGTTGATGGTGAAGTCGCGACGTCTGGCTGCCTCCTCGATCGGCAGGTGGGGATCGCCCGTCACAACGAAGCCGCGGTGGCCGCGACCGCGCTTCGATTCGGTGCGGGGCAGGGCCACGTCGACCGGGCCAACCTTGTACACCGTGAAGCTCTCGCCCACGGTGTTCACCGTGCCGATCTCCCCGAGCAGCGCCAGGAGCCGGTCCGCCTCGATGCCGTAGATTTCGAGGTCGATGTCTTTCGAGTCGCGTCCCAGCAACCGGTCGCGCACGCAGCCGCCCACGAACAGCGCGCGGCCCCTCGCCTCGCGCGCCCGCTCGGCGATTCTCGACGCCAGCTGGAATTCGGTCATCGCGTGCACGCTGGCGCCCAAGGAGACAGGAGACAGGAGACAGGAGACAGGAGAAGCTGGCGCGCTTCACCGTCATCTCGATCAGTTGCGCCCGCTATCACGGTCAGTGCGGCTTGGGCCCTCCGCTCTTCATTGTGCACGAGTGGTCGTTTCACGAGGGTACGATCTATCTAGCCAGACGGAACCCGTAGTCGGTGTAGCGGAACGACGGGTCCAGACTGCTCCGCGCCGCCGTCCGGTTGATCGTGAGCGCGTGACGCCAGGCGCCGCCGCGGGACGCCCGGCGCCGACCCTCCTCCGGTCCGACGGGGTTGATCTCTGGCGACGTGCCGTAGAAGTCGCGAGCGTGCCAGTTCGCGCACCACTCGTGGATGTTCGCGGCGATCCCGTAGAGGCCGACCCTGTTCGGTTGGCCCAACGTCACCGGCCAGGGGCCCTCGAGCGGGCCGTGGCCGGCGTTGGGGACCCAATCCGGGATCTCGTCACCCCATGGGTAGCGTTGACCATCTGGCCCACCGCGCGCCGCCCGCTCCCACTCCGCCTCGGTCGGTAGCCGCACCGCGCCGTCACGCGGGGAGCGCCACGCACAGTACGCCTGCGCGTCATGCCAGCTGACCCCTACGACCGGCTGGTCGGTCCGCTGGAACGCCGGGTTATCCCACTCCCGCGGCTGTTCATGACCGGTGTCCTCCAGGAAGACCGCGTACTGCTTGCGGGTGACCGGATACACCGCCATCTCGAACCCGTTCACCCAGACCCGATGCAACGGCCGTTCGGTCTGCTGGCCTTCGTCGCTCCCCATGAGGAACCAGCCGGGCTGGACGGTAACGAACTCGGACATTCACCCGATCATGGCATGGATCGTGATGTCGAACCGTTCTGATAGCCCGCCAAACGCTGTTATCATGACTGACTTGGCCTTGTCGGAATTCGGGTCGCCGGGTACTCCGGTTGGTCAGGCTCATTCGCGCATGCGTGACTCACAGTGGACTCGACTCGGCGAAAAGGTCGTCCTCGCCTTCGTCCTCGGCGGCGCCATGCTTTCGGGCGGCTGCTCGCTACGGTCGATGGCGGTCAACGCCATCGTGCCGACGCTGGCGAACCCTGACGTCTATCTTTCCGAAGAGGACCCGGAGCTGGTGCGCGACTCGCTGCCGTTTCTGCTCAAGACGATCGAGTCGATTCTCGATACGTCGCCCGAGCAGGAGGAGGCGCTGATCTTCGCCTGCACCGGGTTTACCCTGTATGGCAACGCGTTCCTCCAGGTTGATGCCGACTTGGCGGAATTGGAAGGCGACTACGAGCGGGAGCTGAGGCTACGAGACCGGACCTGGCGACTCTACGTCCGGGCGCGGAGCTATTGCCTACGGAGTCTCGAGTTGAAGTACGACGGGATCACCGAGCGGCTGCGGCAGGACGCGGTGGCCGCCCTGGCGGTCACCGACGTCGACGACGTCGAGGTGCTCTTCCTGCTGAGCGCGGCCTGGGGGCTGGCGATCTCGAACGCCCAGACGCCGGCGCTCGTGGCCGACCTGCCGGCGGTGCGGGAGTTGCTGGCGCGGGCGCTCGAGCTCGACGAGGATTACGAGCGCGGCTCCCTCCACAGCGCCTTCATCACGATCGAGGCGTTGCCGCCGGAGCTGGGTGGGTCGCCTGAGCGGGCCCGCATGCACTTCGATCGGGCGGTCGAGCTGTCGGACGGCCTCGACGCGGCGCCGTTCGTGGCGTTCGCGTCCGGGGTTTCGGTGCCCGCGGAAAACCGCGCCGAGTTCCAGCAGTTGCTCGACCAGGCGCTGGCGATCGACCCGGACGAGGACACGAACCTGCGGTTGCTGAACAAGGTCAACCAGAAGCGGGCCCGAATGCTGCTTGACCACATCGATGATCTATTTTTTGACCCCGTGGGAACGGAGGAGACCCTGCCATGAAGTCGCGACTCTTGATCATCGCGGTTGCGCTGATGCTGGCGCCGGTCGTGCTGTTCGCACAGCGAACCACCAAGATAACGCTTGGTTCGATTTTGCCAGCCAACTCGATCTGGGACAAGGCGCTGAAGCAGATGGCGGCCGAGTGGCAGCGGGCCACCGACGGCCGCGTCACGCTGCGCGTGCAGGGCGGCTTTACGGATGAGGGGACGCTGGTCCGGCGACTCAGGCGCGGGAGACCACAGGCGGCGGTGTTCGGGTTGCCCGGCAAGCTTGGCGACGCCTTCAACGTGCTGAGCGTCCCGTTCTTCTTCGAGTCGGACGCCGAGGTGTTCCACGTGGTGGAGAAACTGACGCCGATCTTCGAACGAGCGCTGGCGGACCGGGGCCTCGTGCTGCTGAACTGGGGTCACGCCGGGTGGGCGCATTTCTTCACGAAGAACCGGGTGGAGAACCTGGAGGACCTGAAGCGGACCAAGCTCTACACGACGGCCGGTGACGACAGGATGCTGCAGTGGTACAAGGAGAACGGGTTCGACCCGACGCCGCTGGCGACCACCGATGTGCTGCTTGGGCTCAGCACCAACCTCATCAATGCCCACCCGAGTCCGCCGTTTGTAGCCCTCCTGTTCCAGTGGTACGACGAGACGCCGTTCATGCTCGATGTGCCGTTGGCGCCGGTGCTCGGGATCACGGTCGTGACGGAGCGGACGTGGAACCAGATCAGCGCCGAGGATCAGCGGACGTTGCGCGCGTCGGCCAAACGGCTCGAGCAGGATCTATTGCGTGACGTGCCGGCACAGGAGCGCCGGTCGATCGACGCAATGCAGAAGCGCGGGCTTACGGTGGTCGAGCTCGACGACGCGGCGAAGGCGTCGCTGCGTGAGGTCGCTGACGGGCTGACCGCCTCGTGGCGTGGGACGATGATTCCAGCCGACGTTTACGACCAGGCGCTGCGCGAGCGGAACAACTTCCGGGCCGCCCGGTAGCTCGGACGCGAGAGCATCGCGAGCTCCCATGAGTGACAGCGCACCCGTCGCGGCTACCGGCGTACGGCCACCGGTTGTCCGGGCGTTGCGCGGTGGCGAGGAGCTCGTCGCAAACCTGGCGCTGGCGGCGATGGTGCTGCTGCCGCTGGCCGAGATCGTCGTCCGGCCGGTGCTCTCCGGCGGGATTCCCGGCTCGATCCCCTTCGTTCAGCATCTCACCCTCTGGGTCGGCTTGCTCGGCGCGGCGCTGGCCGCGCGCGAGGGGAAGCTGATCGCGCTGGCCACGGCAACCTTCATCCCGGCGGGGCGTCGTCGCCACGTCGCCGAGATCTTCGCGGCGTTCGTCGGCTCGTCGGTATCGACGATCCTCGCGACCGGGGCCTACGATCTGATGCTGCTCGACATGGAGGACGGCACCACGATCGCCGCCGGCGTGCCGGTCTGGATTGCCCAGCTGGTGCTGCCGCTGTCGTTTGCCGTCATCGCGTTGCGGCTGGTCTGGCGCGCATCTCCCGCCTGGGCGGGCCGGGGCATCGCGGCCGTCGGTATCCTGGTCGGGCTCTGGCTCGGGCTCACGGAGGGCATTCTCGAGGCGGTGCCGATCTGGCCGTTGATCCTGCTGGTGCTGGTCGCGGCGGTACTCGGTGCGCCGATCTTCACGATTCTTGGTGGCGCGGCGGTGTTGCTCTACATGGGCGACGGCGATCTTCCGGTCTTCGTGCCCATCGAGACCTACGGTCTCACCATCCAGCCCCACCTGCCCGCGATCCCGTTGTTTACACTGGCGGGGTTCATCCTGGCGCAGGGCAAGGCCTCGGAGCGGTTGCTGCGTGTGTTCCGTGCGGGTGTTGGCTGGATCCCCGGGGGCACCGCCATCGTCTGTGTGCTGTTGTGCGCCTTCTTCACCGTGTTCACGGGTGGCTCGGGTGTCACGATCCTCGCGCTCGGCGGGCTGCTGTTTCCAGCGTTGCTCCGCGATGGCTATCGCGAGCGCTTCTCGCTGGGGTTGCTGACAGCCTCGGGGTCGCTCGGGTTGCTGTTCCCGCCGGCGATGCCGCTCATCCTGTATGCCATCGTGGCGCAGGTCGCGCCAGACGACCTGTTCGTGGCCGGTATCGTCCCCGGCATCCTGCTGGTGGTCCTGGTGGCCGCGTGGGGTGTTCGTGAAGGTCTGGTCACCGGCGCAGGGCGACACGGGTTCGGGTGGCCGGAGCTCCGCGCGGCGCTTTGGGAGGCCAAGTGGGAGCTGAGCATTCCTTTTGCGGTATTGGGTGTGCTGTTCAGCGGGTTCACCACTCTGGTTGAGACCGCCGCGTTCACCGCGTTGTACGCCGCGGTGATCCAGGGGCTGATTCACCGCGACTTCTCGCTCGGTCGGGGGCTGCATAAGGCATTTAGCGAATGCGTTGTCCTCGTCGGCGGCGTGCTGGTCATTCTGGGGGTGGCGGTCGGTTTCACCGCCTATCTCAATGACGCCAACGTGCCCGGCCTGATCGTGGAATGGGTCGACGCGCACGTCGGGTCGCGGCTGATGTTCCTGCTCGGACTGAACCTGTTCCTCCTGTTGGTCGGTTGTCTGATGGACATCTTCTCGGCCATCTTCGTGGTCGTCCCGCTGATCGTGCCAGTGGCGGCGCAGTTCGGGATCAACCCGTTGCACCTGGGCATCATTTTCATCGCCAACCTCGAGCTCGGGTTCCTGACGCCCCCGGTCGGGCTGAACCTGTTTCTGGCATCGTATCGGTTCGACCGGCCGCTGATGGAGGTCTACCGCGCAACGTTGCCGCTGCTGGCCATCCTGGGGTTTGGCGTCTTGGTGATCACTTATGTACCATGGCTGACCTTGGGGCTCCTCGAGTGGCTTGGGCGTGGATGACGGACGGTCGACCGCATCCCGGCGCGTGTGCGGCGGTGGGTGCAGTCAGTGTCGGAGGGATTGAGATGCGGAATGGAACCTCGTGGTGGGTCGGTGTCATCGGGCTCGTTGCGATGGCCGCGGCCGGGTGCAGCGGCCCCGAGTCGGTGACGCAGGTGCCGGAGCCGCCGGCGGCGTCGGGCGGCACCGAAGGCAGAGAGGTGCATCTTACCAACCTGCGCCAGCTCACCTTCGCCGGCGAGAACGCCGAGGCCTACTACGCGTTCGACGGCAGCCGGTTGATCTTCCAGACGAGACGCGATGGCGTGCCGTTCGACCAGATCTACACGATGGCTCTCGATGGCACGAACGTCCAGATGGTCAGCACCGGTGACGGACGCACCACCTGCGGATATTTCTTTCCGGGTGGCGAGTCGATCCTGTATGCCTCGACGCATCTGGGTGGCGCCGAGTGCCCGCCCGAGCCTGGCTTTGAGCAGGGATATGTCTGGGCGGTCTACGACAGCTACGACATCTTCACCGCTAACGCGGACGGGTCCGGTCTGACCCGGATTACCGACACGGACGGGTACGACGCCGAGGCGACCATCGGACCGGACGGCCGGATCGTGTTCACCAGCGTGCGCGACGGCGACATGGAGATTTACTCCATGAACGGCGACGGCTCCGACGTCAGGCGGCTGACCAATCGTCCGGGACCGGACGGTGGGCCGTTCTTCTCGCCGGACGGCAGCAAGATCGTGTTCCGCGGCCGGGAGCTCGCGCCGGGTGCGGAGCTCGACGACTATCGGTCGCTGCTCGAGCAGGGCCTGTATCGGCCGACTTCGCTCGAGATCTTCGTCATGGACGCCGACGGCAGCAACCTGCGGCAGGTGACCGATCTGGGGGGTGCGAGCTTTGCGCCGTTCTGGCATCCCGAGGGCGAGCGGATCATCTTCAGCTCCAACTGGCACAACCCGGAAGGTCGCAACTTCGATCTGTTCGTGGTCGACGAGGACGGCACCGGCCTCCAGCAGATCACTTTCGGTGACACCTTCGACGGGTTCCCGATGTTCTCCCCGGACGGCGGCCAACTGGTGTTCGCCTCGAACCGTGACGCCCGGACCGAGGGCGACACGAACGTGTTCATCGCGGACTGGGTGGAATGAGTTCGAAGAAGTCAGAAGTCAGAAGTCAGAATGAAGCCGGAGGCTGCGCGGCGTCCAGCAGTGCGGTCAGAGTGCTCCAGTTTTCTTCTGCCTTCTGCCTTCCGAATTCTGACTTCTGAAGAGCATTCTCTCGTGGATCCTGTCCTCCAGCTCCTGCGCGACCTGGTCGCGATCGACTCAGTGAACCCGTCCCTTGTTCCCGGCGCGAGCGGCGAGGCGGTGATCGCCGAACGGATCGCGGTCGCGCTCCGGGCGGCCGGGCTGGATGTGCAGGTCACAGGGGGCGCGACCGGCCGACCGAACGTGGTCGGGGTGCTCGAGGGCCGCGCACCGGGCCGCGCGCTGATGCTCTGTGGCCACATGGACACGGTCGGTGTCGAGGAGATGACGGCGCCGTTCGACCCGGTCGAGCGAGACGGTCGCCTGTATGGTCGCGGCGCGCAGGACATGAAAGGCGGCCTGGCCGCGATGATCGACGCGGCGGCTCGGCTCGCTGCTGACGGTGGTCTCGAGACCGGGCGTCTGATCGTGGCCGCGGTCGCCGACGAGGAGCACGCCAGCCTCGGTGCAGACGCCTTGGTCATGGAGCATTCGGCCGACGGCGCCGTCGTGACCGAGCCGACGGACCTGGCGGTCGCGATCGGTCACAAGGGGTTCGAGTGGGTCGAGGTCGAGACCCGTGGTCGGGCTGCCCACGGCAGCCGGCCGGCCGAGGGACGCGACGCCATTCTGTACATGGGCCGGGTCTTGGCCCGGCTGGAGGCGATCGGCGCCGGGCTGATGGCGCGGCCGGGTCACCCACTGCTGGGGACGGCGTCGCTGCACGCCTCGACAATCGGGGGCGGTCGCGAGCTCAGTGTGTACCCCGACCGGTGCTGTCTGCGTTTCGAGCGGCGCACGCTGACGGGCGAGTCGCCGGATGTGGCTCTGACGGAAGTGCAGACGGCGTTGGTCGAGCTGGGCCGGGAGGACCCGGAGTTCGAGGCCTCGGTCCGTCAGCTGTTTTCCCGCCCGGCCTACGAGATCCCGGACGACCAGCCGGTGTGCCGGGCGCTGGCGCAGGTGCTGCGGCGAGGGGGCCGTGACGCGACGGCCACCGGCATGTCGTTCTGGACCGACGCCGCGATCCTGGCGCAGGCCGGTACCCCCGCCGTGTTGTTCGGTCCCCGGGGGGCCGGTCTCCACGGTCGTGAGGAATTCGTCGAGATCGAGTCGGTGCTAACCTGCCGCGACGTGCTCGCCGACCTGGCCCGTGACTTCTGCTGACCCGACCACCGAGCCACCCGAGCGCGACGCGGGCCGGCCCCAGACGCTGTTCGAGGACTATCCGAACTGTCCCCGGCTGCCGCTCCCGCCGGTGCAGTCGGCGCGAGATCCAGACGCCCTCGCCTCGCTACGTGTCAAGGACGTCCCGGTCGCGCGGTGGCTGGTTCGGGCGGCCCTGCGGCTCACGGGCTTCGAGACCTTCCGCACCGCTCGACCCGATGCCGTCGAGGCCTGTTTGTCGAGAGACGACGGGTCTCGTCCTGTCACCGGCCCACTGTTTTCGGCGGTGCTGCCGCTCGTGGACGACCCCGAGACGGTCGAGCCGTGTGTGCGAGCGGCGCGTCTGCTGCGGGCCGTGTGGGATCTGCATGCCGACATTCGGGCCGGCCGGTTCGAGCCCGATTTCCACCACGGTCGGCCGCTTGAGTCTCGAGGATATCTGAATCTGTTCGGCACCCGTTTCGTTTTTGACGGTTCGAGCTTCCGGGTCTTCAAGACCGGCCACACGGGTCGAATGGTGGTGGCGAGTCGTTGTCAGCAGTTTGCGGTCGACCTCTGTGGGCCAGATGAGCGGCCATCTGTTGAACGGCTCACCGACACCCTGCGGCACGTCTGGGAGTCGAGCGCGACCGCCGGCCACGCGACGCAGGACACCCTTGGCACGCTATCGTGCGCGGGGCAGGCGACGCAATGTGACGGGTTTCGCCGGCTGCTGGGAGACCCGTCCAATCGGGACCTCTACGAGCTCGTCAAGCACAGCTTCGTGGTCGTCTGCCTCGACCTCGATGCCACACCACAGTCCTATGCAGAGTCGGCGAGAGTGGCGTTCAGCGGGAACTGCGCAAATCGCTGGTTTCACGCGAGCCTGCAGGTCGTGGTCTTTGGCAACGGCAAGGCGTGTCTGATCTGTAATCCGGACACCGGTCTCAGCGGGAACGCGATGATGCGCGCCGGAGGGGAGATTCACCGACGTTCCATCGCCGCGGTTCCGGCCGGCACGGGACCCGAGCCGGCCTCGACGTCATCCATCCGCCCGCTCACCTGGAACCTCGCGGAGGTTCCATTCGACCGGGTGCGGGACGACCTGAGCGCCGTGCTGGACGATCAGCAGGCCACCTTCGACCTGCCGGGCGTCGGACGGGTCAATCTCCGGGCTCGCGGATTCAGCCCGGTCGAGCTGTTCGTCGTCGCCGTGCAGCTTGCCACGTTCAGGCTCACCGGTCGGGTCGCGTCGATCAGTCAGTTCGTGACCACCGCGCGATACCGCTGTGGCAGCATGACGACGGCCCTCGTCAGCACGCCCGAGATGGAGGCGTTTCAGACCGCCCTGGAGACCCCCTCGATGAACACCGGGCACCTCCGCGGTCTGTTCGATGCGGCGGTCGACTCGCAGAAGACCGCGTGTCGCGCGGCGCGATCCCGCGTGCCGTTGTCAGCGGCGCTCGCCCTGTTCCGGTCCAGCCAGACGGGCGCCCGCCGCCGGTATGTCACCGGCGTGCTGCGGCGCCTGATAGTCCTGATCAGAACACTGGGTCTGGACGACGAGGGTCGAGGGCGGGACGTCGTCTTGTCCCATCCGGCGATTGTTCCCGAGGTGCCGATGCTGGGACGCCCGGGCGTCCGGTTGCCCTACGTCAGATACTTCGCGCTGCATTATCAAATGCTCGACGACCGGACGAGGCTGACCGTGATGCCCGGGCCGAGCTGGAAGATATCCAACGCGGATCTCGCCGCGGCGCTGGGGTCGGCCGTTGACGTTCTGCTGACGCGCCTAGACATCTCCTATGGGCGACATCGTCACGTTTGAAGCACGTTTTCCGTCGCTCACCGGAGATGTCCCCGTTCCGTTCTCAGCGCCGTGCCAGGCGCCGGGATCCGTCGGCCTGTTCGTGACCCAGACTCTTGACGATGAACAGCACGTTGGCCGGTCGTTCGCCCAGGCGGCGCATGAAATACGGGAACCATTCCCGCCCGAAGGGCAGGTAGAGCCGCACCCGGTAGCCCTGATCGCGTAGCGCGGCCTGCAGATCCCGTCGGACGCCATAGAGCATCTGGAACTCGAACGCCTCCGCCGTCAGGCCACGCTCGTCCGCGTACGCCCGGCAGGCGTCGACCATGGGGGGGTCGTGGGTGGCGACCGCCGGGTGCGTGCCGTCGCGCACCAAGGTTCGCATCAGCCGGATGAATGTAGAGTTATTCTTGACCGGGCCTTAAGCGTGCCACGTTTGGGCGTCGAGGCGCCCGGGCTGCTAGTGCGTCAGGTGGGGGCGACCGCGGTCGTTCAACAGATGCGTCAGCGTTCTCGCGTAGTAGCGCAGGACGTGGCGATCGCGGATGCGATACCGGTTGCCCCTGACCACGATGACGCCTCGTGCCACCAGCGGTTCGGTTGCCTGCTCGACCGCCTCGCGGCCGGTCTCGACATTCAGGTTGGCGTTCGCGAGACGCAAGGTGTCGAGCAGTTGATCGATCCGGTCCACCAGGTCCTGGCTGGGCATGGAGGGCCGCAGGGCCGCCGCCAGGAGAGCCGTCGGGAGCACCTTGTAGAGCTTCCCGATCGCCTCGCGTGTGTGCCGTTTCAGCATCACGAGATCGCGTCTCGAGTCCGGGTCGACAGTGGCGAGTGAAATCGGGTGTCCGAACGTCACGAAGGCGCGCGATTCGTACCCGACGGCATACCGCACCATCTCCGCCACTTCCGCGGTGAAGTGACGCTGACGGCGCTTGACGCCCTCACGCGCCAGCGTCTGGTCTTCGAGCACCAGGTCGTAGGCGATCGCCACCGGGACGATGACCACGTCGGGTCGGCGCGCCAGCATCACGGCCTGCAGCAGACCGGTCTTCATGGGCTTGATCTCGCCGCTGTAGCTGCGCCCACCTTCCAGATAGAGAAACAGATCGTGACGTTGCACCAGCTCGGCCACATATGCCCTCAACGTGGCCAGGTAGGCGGGGTCTCGCGAATTGCGCCGGATCGGGATTGCGCCGGTCACGTGCCGGTTCAATAGCCCCACCGCCCCGTTGAACAGGTTGATACCGGCCGCGGTAACCGGGGGACGGACACCGTGGTCATCGAGCACGAGCAGCTCGACCAGATAGTCGAGGTGGCTCTTGTGATTCGAGACGTAGACGACGCGGTTCGACCGCGTGGCTCCCTGCGCCAGCTCGACATGTTCGGGGTGCCGCTGGATCTTGCGCAGGATCGGATACAGCGGATGCTTCAGGGCGCGATACACAGAGTATCGCTGGGTCGTTTTGAGCTCTTCGAGATAGGCCGAGATCTGTTGGTGGGCCTGGTCCGGGGTCAGTCCCGGACCACCGCGCAGGTAGCGTGCCACCTCGTCGCGAGACAGCACGGCCTGCGTGATATCGTCGTCCACACGCGCACTATACCATGGGGCCAATCTAGCGACGCCAAGCACGGCTGGCGGCATCCCGCCGTAACCGGCACTACCGTTCGTTCCAGCGGTAACGACGCGCAGTCATCGCTCGACGGCGACCGCCACGGGACGTGAGAGCCGCACGGTCAGCCTGGTGCCCGGCGGCAGACCGGCCGGTTCCGCCTCGCCGTTGTTCAGTGCGGCGGCGGTGCCACCGGTCACCCCGATCGAGCCACCGATGGCTGCGCCCCTGCCGCCGCCGAAGATCGCCCCCAGAATGGCGCCGCCGACCGCTGCGCCACCGATCTTGGCGATACTGTCGCTGCCCCGGGACCGGCCTTCGCGGTAGATGGTCTCGGTGACGACCGGCACCTGGAGCCCGTCGTCCAGCACCAGCGTGTGGAAGCGGACGCCGAGTCTTGCTGCGTCGCGGAGCTTGCCGCCCTTCTCGACGAGCACGACCGAGCCAAGCATCCGTGTGCCCGCGGGGACTGCCACCTGGTCCGCGACCAGAACATCGCGGGTCACCCGCGCCTCCACCGTGTCCTCGACTCTGGCGGTGCGTGTCGAGACCGCCGTGTCGACCTGGAGTCCGATCACCGAGTCGGCGGCGATCTCGAGTTCGACGAACTCGGGCACCGGTTCCGGTGCGGGACTGTCGATCGACCCGATGTTTGTAATGATCGCGGCGGTCTCGCTCGGTTCGGGCGCAGTCTCTGGAAACGGCTCCGTGGCCTCGGGACGAGTCCAGCCCTCGACCGCCGGCAGATCGGCTCGCGCCGTCTGCACCGGGGCCGGGTCAGCCGGTGGCGCCTCGGCTACCGTCACCGTGGTCGGGTCGACAACAGCCGGCGGCGGCGCCGCCGCCGCCACCGGTTCCCGGCGCGGTGTTTCGCGTACAGGGGTCGGTGTAAGGATGTCGTCGGAGACGGCCGTCTCGAGGGTGTCCACCGCCGCTTCGGTTGCCTCGACCGCGGACCCCACCGGTTCACCCGGCTCGGTGGATGCCAGCCCGCTCGTGACGCTTTCCGCGTCCGCCTCGACCAGCTGGGGTGGCGCGGCGGCGTTCTGCCGTACGGCCAGATAGGCGCCTGCCCCGGCCGCCACGATGACACCCACCACGAGTCCGACGACGGCGATCGGTTTCGTCAAGATTTCAGGGTCCCTCTCTGCCGCAGATCAGGAGCAATTGTCGTGCCCATGTGGTACCGAGTGTGCCCAGGCCGTCTTCCCAGTGGCTTGCGGGTCCCGAGACACTCCGGTCGCGAGACGACGATGGCGGGCCGTGCCCTGCTTTTTTGGACCCGAACGCCAGATTCGTCACACGGACCGGAGGGGCGATGGTTCGCACGCCGGTCCGCTGATCATCTCGCATACCGCTCGTATCGGCCCAATGCGGGACGGCCAAGGGGACACGGTGTCCTGTGGAGGGGCCGGTGGCCCACGGAGGAGCCCTGCGCGATCGTGTAGAATGGCCCTCGCCTGTGCGGGCGAACACGTCATCGATACCGAGCACCCGTTTTGTCTCTCGCACGCCAGTCGCCCCCGCAGGACTCCCCGAGTGCCGTCACCCGGCTGGTCACGGTCCTTCTCCTGTTGTTCGCGTTTCTTGTCGGCGTCAGGGGCCTCGGAGAGGGGTTCAAGCTGCTCGGCGGGGATTTCCTCCAACTGATCTTTACCACGACCGATAACCCCTTCATCGGTCTGGTCGTCGGCATCCTGGCCACGACAATCGTCCAGAGCTCATCGGTCACGACGTCGATGATCGTCGGGCTCGTGGCGGCGCCCGAGTCGCCGCTGCCGCTATCCAACGCGGTGCCGATGATCATGGGAGCGAACATCGGCACGACGGTGACCGCCACGGTCGTGTCGCTGGCCCACATGGGGCGCCGGGAGGAGTTCGAGCGGGCGTTCCCGGTTGCTGTCTGTCACGACGTGTTCAACTACCTGACGGTGCTGTTGTTGCTGCCGCTGGAGCTGACCACCGGGTTTCTACAGCGGATCGCGGTCGGGCTCGGGAGGCTGTTGGAAGGGGCCGGTGGGTTCCACTACGATGGCCCGTTCCTCGCCGCCCTGTCGGCCACGCTCGGACCGGTGGAGCAGCTTGCCGCCTGGTTGTTCCCCGCGGCGCAGGCCCAGGGGACCGCGCTGATCGCCTTCGCGGGTGGTCTCATCTTTACCTCGTTGTTTCTGCTGGTGAAGGTTCTGCGGTCGGTGGTCCGCACGCGTGTGGAGCTGCTCGTGACCAACGTGCTCGGGTCCAGCGCCGTGCTCTCCATGCTGGTCGGTGTGGCGGTCACGGTCATGGTGCAGTCGAGCTCGATCACCACGACGTTGCTGGTGCCGCTCGCGGCGGCGGGGTTGTTACGGCTCGAGCAGGCGTTGCCGATCACGATCGGCGCGAACATCGGCACCACGGTGACGGCGCTTCTGGCGGCGCTTGCGGTGTCGGGACCGAACGCCATCGTCGGGCTCGAGATCGCGTTGGTCCATCTGATGTTCAATCTGACCGGGACGGTGATGATCTATCCGCTCAAGGTCACCCGGAGCGTACCACTGAGGTTGGCGCGCCATCTGACGACCCTGGCGCTTCGGTCCAGAAAGCTCACGCTGTTCTGGGTCGCGGCGTTGTTCTACGGGGTGCCCGCGTTACTGTTGTTTGTGAACCAGTTGCTCAACTAGCGACTGCTTCGAGTTCGGGAGGTTGCCATGCTACGCGCGCTGTTCGGCATTCTTCGCACGCACGACCCGTTGCAGGCCATCGGGGAGAGCTTCGGTCGGATGTTGCAGTTGACCTTGGAGATGACCCTGTCAGCCGGGGACATCGCGTTCGGCGGCGACCCGATTCCTGCAAGACGGACCCGCATCTACGAGCTCGATGTCGAGGTCAACCAGCTCGAGCGCTTGATCCGAAAGCGGATTGTGGCGCATCTCTCGATTCCGGGGTCCCGAGTCGACGTGCCGTACTGTCTCCTGCTGATGAGCCTGGCCAAGGACGTCGAGCGTCTCGGCGACTATGCCAAGAATCTGTTGGAGGTGGCCGATATCCGAAACGCGCCGCTGCCGGACGACGAGGTGGTCGGCGAGCTGCGGGAGATTCGGCGGTCCGTGGAGGTTGCGTTCCAGGCGGCGTCCGACATCTTCCATGCCTCCGACCGGGAACAGGCGATGCAGATGATCCGGCAGGGACGCGACAACGCACATCGCTGCGACGTGCTGATCACCCGGGTCGGACGGGCCGGTTACGATGGCGAGACTACCACCGCGCTCGTGCTCGCCACCCGCTACTACAAGCGGATCGGCGGTCACGTCCTGAACATCCTCTCGAGCGTCGTGATGCCGCTCCACAAGGTGGACTACTACGACGAGGACGAGCTCCCTGAAACACCGTCCCAGTGAGGGGACCGGGAGATTCTGCCCCTACGTCCCCTCAAGGAGACGGAGGGCAGGAGACAGGAGAAGCCGGACGGGCTGCTAGAGACTTCACGTGGGTGAGAGACCCGACATCACCGTGGTGGGCGCCGGCATCATCGGCTGTGCGGTGGCCTACGAGCTTGGGCGGCGCGGCGCCGACGTGCGGGTGATCGATCGCCGGAATGTCGGGTGCGGTGCCACCCAGGCGTCCGCGGGCGTGCTGGCACCGTTCATCGAAGCGGACCATCCGGGACCCTTGCGGGCGCTCGGTGTTCGGAGTCTCGAGCTGTATGACGAGTTCGTGGCTGATGTCGTCGCTGACAGCGGCGACGACGTGCCATACGAGCGCAGCGGGACCCTCGAGGTGGCGACCGACGAGACCGCACTCAGCCGGCTCGAGCGGGCGCGGCAGGGTCTGGTGTCGGCCGGGGTCGACTGCCGTCTGCTGGGCCGGGCCGAGGCGCGCGAGGCGGAGCCGCACCTCGGCGCGGCGGCATGGGGTGCCCTGCTGGTGCCGTCACAGGGGTTCGTCGGGGCCGTCGCGCTGACGGCAGCTTTGTGCCGGGCCGGTGTCCGGCATGGTGTAACGTTTCTGACCTCACGCACCGCACGCCGTGTCTCGGTGGGCGACGGGGGGATCGAGATCGAGACCACCAGGGGGCCGGTGACGAGCGACGCCGTCGTGCTGGCCGCTGGCAGTTGGGCAGGTCGTGTAGTAGTGGACGGCGAGGCGCCATTGCCGATCAGGCCAGTGCGGGGGCAGCTGCTTCGGCTGATGTGGCCCGGGGCTCCGCTGGCCAGGGTCATCTGGTCCCCACGGTGCTACGCGGTGCCCTGGCGCGACGGGTCGGTCCTGGTCGGGGCGACAGTCGAGGAGGTCGGGTTCGACGAGCGCGCGACGGTCGCGGGGGTCACGACGCTCCTCGACGCGGTGCGTGACCTGCTGCCCGCGACGCGGGATGCCGGGTTCGACGAGGTGCGGGTCGGTCTGCGTCCGGGCACACCGGACGACCTGCCCGCCCTCGGGTGGTCGCGCGCGGTGCCCAACCTCGTCCACGCGACGGGGCACTATCGGAACGGGATCCTGCTCGCGCCGATCACCGCCCGTCTCGTCGCCGACCTGGTGCTCGACGGCAGGGAAGACCCGCTGCTCGAGGCGGTGGCCCCGGGGAGATTCAATGGAGCATAAGGATCCGGTCAAAAATGGGAAGTTATTCTTGACCGGGCCCTAAGTGGGTCCGAGGGACCTGAGATGAGCGACCAGTGCCAACCACGCTAAAGAAGAGCTACAGCGCGCGCGAGGTGGCGGCGCTGACCGGGCTGACCGCCAGACAGCTGCAGTGGTGGGACGCGCGTCAGCTTCTGTCGGCGAGCGTGGCCTCGAAGCCAACCGCGGCGGGCGGCTTCACCGAGCGGCGCTACTCGCCGGTCGACCTCTACGAGTTGTCGGCGCTCGCCGAGCTGCGACGCCGC
Organism: Acidobacteriota bacterium; assembly: GCA_015659035.1. Lineage (GTDB taxonomy): Bacteria > Acidobacteriota > Vicinamibacteria > Vicinamibacterales > UBA8438 > NP936. Next base: position 43,922 of record DQNS01000117.1, read on the forward strand.
GGGTTCACGGCGCAGCGGATCCGCAAGGTCTTGACAGCCCTCCGACAGCACTTCGGCATCCGGCTCTTCGAGGCGCTCGGTGACGACGGACCGATCACGCTGCTGGTCGACGGGCTGGACCTCTACGCGCGGACCGATTCCGGCGCGTTCTACAACCTGCTGCAGTCGCCCGGGCAACCGCTGCTGGTGCTGGGCGAGGACAGCTTCAAGACACTGCGCGCCCGCCTGCGCCGAAAGCGGCGGAAGCCCGCACACCGCAAGACCTAGGCTCTCAGGGCCCTACCCGATGGTCAACAGCGTATACGCCGCTATGATCGTCCCCAGCAGCGCGGCGCCGTAGCAGAGGAGGGCAATCGGCTGCTGGGCTCCGTGTTTGACCTGAAAGAGATCGTAGATCGTGTAACGGAAGCGGTGGGCCCAGTGAAAGAGCGGGAAGAAAATGAAGACGAACAGATACAGTCGCGTGATCGGATGGATGACCAGACTGCGAAGTGACTCGTAGTCCGGGGCGTCAAGCCACCCCAGGGGAAACGCGAGACCGATCAAGAGGATGTGGACCGGGAACAGGAGGGCGGAGATCATTCCCCCGGCACCGAACAAGAACCACAGAAACGGTGTGATGCCTTTCGTCATCTATCGAAGCTCCGCCTCAAACCCGTCGAGGGGCATCTGACATGGCAACGCGGCTCCGCATCGCTGGGCGGCTTTTCTCACAGCCTCGCTACGCGTGGGCTAGCCGTGCTGTGCCGGCGAAATGTGACCGATTCGTACACATTTCTGACAGGTTGAACACGGCTAGCTGGGCCATAGAAACCACGCAACGACCGCGGACACCACCATCCATCCCACGTAGTGCAAGCCCGCGATCACGTGGTCCGGGACGCGCGTCTCGCGGAACCGGACGGTTATCGTTGTAGGAACAGCCTTGAACCACGTGACGGCGTGCAAGAGCAGGGCCGCGAGGCCCACCGAGTTGAACAGTATCAACCCCGGCGTCCTCAGCCGGTTGATGAACTCCGCATATGCGTCCGGACCGTTTGCCAGGGCTTGAATCTGCAAGAGCGTGAGCACGGCAAAGACTCCGACGAAGACGCAGGTAAGCTCGCGGAGGATAAAGTTGAAGTACACACGCTTCTGCAACCACCACCAGAACGGCATTGGGCGATGGTACGGCTGCGGCGCGCCGGACGGACTACGCGTCGTGTCGCTCACTTCTTCGAACCCCACGGCAACAACACGGACTTGAACCAGTCGGTCGCGCTAGCCATCTTGTACAGCTGGATCGCGCCAGCGGGGTCGACGTTCTTGGGACACACGTTGGTGCACTCACCCACAAAGGTGCAGCCCCACATCCCCTCGTGCTCGTTCAAGACGGCCATCCGCTCCGCCGCCCCCTGATCACGCGAATCCAGATTGTAGCGCTGCGCGAGCGCGATTGCGGCCGGCCCCGTGAACTCCGGCTCGAGCCCCACGACAGGGCATGCCGAGTAGCACAGCATGCAGTTGATGCACATGCTGAACTGCTTGTAGACGTCGAGCTCGGCGGGTGTTTGACGGTATTCGCCCTCGACGGGCGGCTTCTCGTCGTCCCTGATGATCCACGGCTTGACACTGGAGAGCTTCCCCAGAAAGCTGTTCATATCGACAACGAGGTCGCGGATGATGGGAAAGAACTGCAACGGCTCGATCCGAATCGGTTCCGACGACACATAGTCGGAGAGCGGAACCGCGCACGTGAGTGTCGGGGTGCCGTTGACCATCATCCCGCAGCTGCCACAGACACCCATCCGGCACGACCAGCGGAACGTCAACGTACCGTCGAGCTGGTCCTTGACGTAATTCAACGCGTCCAGGATCACCCACTCCTTGTTGTACGGTACGTCGTAGGTCTGAAAGGTCGGTTCCGACTCTTCCTCCGGACGGTACCGCGAAACGGTCAGCTTGATAGTCTCCGCCATGTCGCTACCTTCCGTACACCCGGTCTCCGGGCGGCCATTTCGTGATGGTCACCGGTGAATGCTCGATGCGCGCCGAGCCATCCGCCGTGCGGTGCGCCAGGGAATGGGCAAGAAACCGCTCGTCATCCCGGTCAGGATAGTCCGTTCGCTGATGCGCCCCACGCGATTCGGTCCGCTGCGCGGCAGACCGGAGGATCACCTCGGCCAGATCGAGCATGTAGCCGAGTTCCACCGCCGAGACCAGCTCTGTGTTGAAGGTCCGACTCCGGTCGTCCAGCTTCAGATGACGGGCACGCCGACGCAAACGGCCCATCGTCTCAGCCGCCGCGTCAAGGGTGGCCCCCGTGCGGTAAATTCCCGCACTCTTCTCCATGGTCGTTTGCATTTCGGCCCGCAACGCGGCAATCCGCTCCGTCCCGTCGGTCGCGTCGAGGAGGTCGTCGTGCAGCCGTCGCTCCTCGTCTCGCACCTGAGCTTCCACGGACGTGCCGACGGGCCCCGACCGGTCTGCGAACTCGGCGGCCGCCCGTCCCGCCCTGGCGCCGAAGACAAGGCATTCGGTCAGAGAGTTCGACCCAAGACGATTGGCGCCGTTCAAGCTCACACAGGCCACCTCGCCTGCCGCATACAGTCCGGCGAGGGGCGTCGCGCCGTTGATGTCGGTGTGAACGCCACCCATCATGTAGTGGACGACCGGTCGGACCGGGATCATTTCCTTGACGGGGTCGAGGTTGGCGTACTTCAGACACAGCTCGCGCACGAAGGGGAGTTTCTTGTCGATGACCTTCTCGCCGACCTGGCGAATATCTAGACTGACATAGTGGCCGTACGGACCTTCCAGCGTGCGACCCTTCTCCTGTTCCCTGATGAACGCTTGCGATAGCCGGTCCCGGGGACCGAGCTCCATCGACCGCAGCACTGGTTTGGGCTCCGGTTTGCCGAGATCGTAGTCCTGGAGATACCGGTAGCCGTCCTTGTTGACCAACCATCCGCCTTCGGAACGTGCGGCCTCGGTGATCAGGATCCCGGTCGCAGGCAGTCCCGTGGGATGGTACTGGATGAACTCCATGTCCTTGAGCGGCGCGCCCGCCCGATAGGCGAGCGCCATCCCGTCGCCGTTCTTGATGTTCGCGTTGGTTGTAAACGAGAAGATCT
>DQNS01000048.1 GCA_015659035.1 Acidobacteriota bacterium
GCTCTGGGTCTTGGACGCGTCGCGGGTCGAAGAGTCTCGACAGCTGGTCTCGGTTGCCCTGTCGCCAGCCGAGCCCGACCGGCCAGACTGGACCTGCCCGAAGTGCCACGAGACGCTTGGCGGTCACTTCTCGACATGCTGGAACTGTGGGTTCAGTGACGCCTGACGCCGCGCTCCCGCCTTCTCCTGACTTCTGACTCCGTGAGCATCCTCTCTCGCGCCTTGCCATGCCGCTTCTGTTGACCGAGTCCGACGTGCGTGCGGTTCTGCCGATGGCGGACCTCATCGAGACCATGGAGCGGGTGCTCATCCAGTTCTCGGGTGGCGAGGCGGACCAGCCGGTGCGCACCGTCATCGAGGTGGGAGCCTCGACGTCGTTCTTCGGGGTCATGCCGGCGCGCATGAGGGACCCGGCAGCGCTGGGCACCAAGCTCGTGGGTGTGTTTCCGGGCAATGCCGTCCACGGATTGGCAACGCACCAGGCGACGATCGTGCTCGTCGACCCCGAGTCCGGGGTGTTGCGGGCGGTGCTGGACGGGCGCTACATTACCGAGGCGCGCACGGCGGCGGTCTCCGCCGTGTCGGTGCGGCATCTTGCGCGCGAGCCGGGCCTGGCGGTCGCTCTCCTCGGTTCCGGCGTCCAGGCCGGCGCCCATCTGGAGGCGCTGCGGCATGTGTGCCGCCTCGAGTCCGTGCGGGTCTGGAGTCCCGATCCGACGCACCGGCGACGCTTTGCCGACAAGTGGCAGGCCGAGCTCGGGTTGCCGGTGCAGGCGGTCGCCAGTCCTGAGACCGCGACACGCGGGGCCCGGCTGGTGGTCCTGACCACCTCGGCGACCGAGCCGGTGGTCGAGGACGCGTGGGTGGCTGACGGCGCCCACGTCGTGTCCGTCGGCGCCTGCCGACCGGATCACCGAGAGATGGCGCCGGAGCTGGTGGCCCGCGCGACGCTGTTCGTGGACTCGCGCGCCGCCGCGCTACTCGAATCCGGGGACGTCGTGCAGGGGATTGCGGCCGGCCTGTTCGGACCGGACCAGATTCGCGCCGAGCTGGGCGATGTGGCCGGTGGACGGGTGGCCGGCCGGTCCACATCGGGCGAGGTCACGATCTTCAAGTCGCTGGGGCTCGCGGTGGAGGATGTCGCCGCCGCGCACCTGGCCTACACGCGTGCCGTCGCACAAGGACTGGGTACCGAGGTGCAGATCTGACCGGCGTGTACAGCGAGTCGAGACCAGCCCAAAGCCAGGGACGCACCCTCGCCCAATGATCCATCGCATCCAGACGATCGACGCGCATGCGGCCGGCGAGCCGCTGCGGCTCGTCACCGGCGGGTTCCCGACCCCGGTTGGCGAGACGATGCTCGAGAAGCGCGACTGGGTGCGGGAGCATTGTGACGCGCTCCGCCGGGCGTTGATGAACGAGCCCCGCGGGCACGCCGACATGTATGGCGCGGTGCTGACCGAGCCGTGCGCGGCGGCGGCGCACGCCGGCGTGCTCTTCATGCACAACGAGGGCTACAGCACCATGTGCGGTCACGGGGTGATCGCCGTCTGCACGATCGCCCTGGAACGGGGGCTGATCAGTGTCGCTGACGAGTCTGATGGGGTCGTGCTCGAGTCGCCGGCCGGGATCGTGCGCGCCCGGGTCACCGGCACGCCATCCACCGGGCGACCGTCTGGGGCGACCGGGACGCGAGTCCACGGCGTGGCGTTCGAGAACGTGCCGTCGTTCGTGCTCCGTGCCGGGGTGCCGGTGTCGATTGGCGACCGCGTCATCCCCGTGGACGTCGCCTTCGGCGGCGCCTTCTATGCCATCGTCGATAGTGAGGCGGTGGGGATCCCGATCCGGCGCGAGGCGCTGGGCCGGCTCCGGCGGGCCGGCGTGGAGATCGCGCGCGCCGTGGAGGCGGCGGTGCGTGTGGTGCACCCCATCGAACCCGGTATCGGCGGTGTCTACGGGACGGTGTTCACCGGCATGGCGGAGCGCGCGGAGGCCGACCTGCGCAACGTGACCGTGTTCGCCGGCGAGCAGGTCGATCGGTCACCGTGCGGCACCGGGACCGCCGCGGTGATGGCGGTGCTCGACGCCATGGGGCTGCTGGCGTCAGACCACCCCTTCGTGCACGAGAGCATTGTCGGCACGCTCTTTCGCGGCACCGTGTGTCGCCGAACGGAGGTCGGCGACCACGCGGCGATCGTCCCCCAGATCGAGGGCTCGGCCTGGATCACCGGCGAGCACACGTTCCTGATCGACGACGACGACCCGCTCAAGGAGGGGTTTTTACTGTAGTACTCAAGGAGGCGAGGAGGCAGGGGTCAGGAGAATAAGGAATCCCACTACCCGGCCTCCTGCTGGTTTCCTGACTCCTGCCTCCTGTCTCCTGAGAGCGCTTCAGCATCCAATTGCGAGCCCGTCCTTCCGGGGGTCGGAGCCGCCCATCAGCACACCCGTGTCGGGGTCGACCAGCACCCCCTGGAACCCGCCGAAGCCGAGACCGTCGACCAGGCGATGTCCCCGACGCTGCAGGCCGTCGCCTGTCGCGCCCGCAATGCCGTGTTCGAGGCCGACACCGGTCGGGTCGTATCGCGCCCGCGGCGCCTCGCCCGCCTGCTGGATGTTCATGCCGAAGCACGTCAGGTTCAACAGCACCTGCAGATGACCTTGCGGCTGCATGTCTGCACCCATGACCCCATACGCCAGCCACGGCCGTCCACCCCGAAACGCCATCGCCGGCGCGAGGGTGTGCAGCGGGCGCTTGTGCGGCGCCAGGTGATTGGGGTGCGTCGGGTCGGTGACGAAGAGACTGCCGCGGTTGTGCAGCACGATACCGGTGTCGCCGGCCACGATGCCGGCGCCGAAGCCGGCATACAACGACTGGATCAGCGAGACCAGGTTGCCCCGGTCGTCGGCGGCCGCCAGATACACCGTGTCGCCTGCGCCCGGTGGGGCACTCGATGGGCGGACGCCTGGGTCGTGATCCGTCCCGACATGACCCGCCGCGTGCGCACCGGCACGGTCACTCCGGATGTCGCCTCTCCGGTGCCTGGCGTAGTCGCGAGAGATGAGCCGTCGCAGCGTCCCGTCGGGGACCGCGGCCGGGTCGGCCAGATACGCGTTCCGGTCGGCGAACGCGATGGCGAGCGCCTCGAGCACCAGGTGGAGGTAGTCGGCCGAGTTGTGACCCAGCCGGCCCAGGTCGTCGTCGCCCAGGATGTTCAGCGCCTCGAGTGCGACGAACCCCGGCGTGTTCGGCGGGAGCTCGAGCAGCTCGACGTCCGAGTAGGTCGCGCGGATCGGGTCGACCCACTCGGAGCGATGGTCGCCCAGATCCGCCTCGGTGAGCCAGCCGCCGCGCCGCTCGGCGTCACGCGCGATGGTGCGGCCGAGGTCGCCACCATACAACGCATCACGTCCTTCGGCCGCGATCACCTCCAGCGTCGCCGCCAGCGCCGGACAGGCGAAGACCTCGCCCGGCACGGGCGCACGGCCACGCGGCAGAAACGCCGCCGCCGCCGCGGGGTCGGCCGCCAGCATCGGGGCTGCCACGTGCCACTGTCGCGCCACGACCTCGGCGACCGGAAACCCGTCACGCGCGCAGGCGATGGCCGGCGCGAGCGCCTGCCGCAGGGGGAGTGTGCCGTGCTCGGCGAGCAGCTGCGACCAACCGTCCACCACGCCCGGCACGGTCACCGACAGCACCCCGAGGTCCGGGATCGATGTGTGCCCGAGCGCGCGCAGCTGGTCGAGGCTCGCGGCGTGGGGCGAGCGCCCGCTGGCGTTCAGGCCGCGTGTGCGCCCGGTCGCTGCATCGTGCACGATCGCGAACAGGTCGCCGCCGACTCCGGTCATCGTCGGTTCGACCACCGACAGCATCGCCGCCGCCGTCACCGCCGCGTCAACCGCGTTGCCGCCGTTCCTGAACACCTCGAGCCCGGCGGCCGAGGCCAGTGGCTGGCTGGTGGCGATCAGGCCCGTCCGGCCCAGGGCGACCGAGCGGGAGCCGCGCGACGTCGTCGTGGGCGCACCTGGCGGTCGAGCCCTCATCGACTCGCTGCTCGCGCGGCCGCCAGAAACAGGTCGAGCCGGCGTCCGTGCTCATCGAGAATCGGGTGGGTCCACGTGTCGACGAGCATCCGGTGTACCCGCTGGTGATACCAGCACATGCCGTCGATGCCGGTGGTGAACGCGTCCGCGAACGCCCGGCCTTCAGTCTCGAAACCGGTGACCATGTTGGACAGGTTGTGGATCTTGTCGGCTGACGCCACCGCGCGCGCTTCCTCGCGCGGGCTTCGGCGCAGATGCTCGATATAGGTCTCTTTCCGCGCACGCCATGGGACGGTCTTGGGCGGTTCGGTCACGTCGCGGACGATCGCCAGCACCCGTTCACCGAACTGGTGCCGGATGACGTCGCACTCGAGCGTCGTGTCTTCCAGCGCGTCGTGGAGGATCGCGGCGACGACGGCATCCTCGGCAAACCCGAAGTCTCCCACGATCATCGCCACCGAGAGCACGTGCGTCGCCTCGAAGTCACGCCCGGCCTTACGCCGCCCGAGACCGTGGGCCTCGAGCATCGTGGTGATCGCCAGCTCGATGCGTGGGGAGAACATGTGAGAGCACGCTGCGTAGGCGCGGGCAGGCAGCGACGTCGCACCCACACCTCCCGTCGGGCGGAACGCCCGGCGGGGCGGCGGCTACGGGGCGCTTGGCGCGGTGTAGGTCTTGCGCGCGCGCGCCGTCATCCCACGTTGCCTGACCCGGACCTCGAGCTGGTGGACCTTCCCGTCCTGGACGCTCGGGGCGAAGCCGACCACATACTGGCTGTGAAGCTCTTGCGCGACCCGCGTGAAGGTCGGGCCCAGCTCGTCGGTGTCCTTCAGCTCGAAATACCCACCGCCGGTTTCCTCGGCAAACGTCTTGAGCCGGCCGTCCGGACGGCTCCGTACAAACCGGATACCGTTGTGGTAGTTCATCTCGAGGCCGATGGTGTAGAGCATCACTTCTTCTCTCAGTGCCATGTTCAGCGCGTCCCGCCAGCCAATCTGGTGCTGGGTGTCTTCGCCGTCGGTGAAGATCAGGGCCACCTTGCGGCCCTCGATCCCCTGCAGCGAGTCGACACTTGCGCCGATGGCGTCGTAGAGCCGGGTCGGGTTGCCGAACTGCAGCCGGTCGAGCGCCCGGATCAAGGCGTCGCGGTTCCCGATGAACTCGGCTTCCGGCAGGATCTGGATCTTGTCGTTGAAGGCGCCGACCTTGCCGCGGTCATCCGGCAGCATCCGGATGATGAACTGCTCGGCTCCGGCCATCAGCAGGTCGAGGCTGGGCGTCATGCTGGCGCTCGTGTCGAGCATCACCACCACCGTGATCGGCCGGACCTCGTTCTCGAACAGGACGATCTCCTGAACCACGCCCTCGTCCAGGATCTCGAAGTCTTCCTGGAGCAGGCTCGGCACCAGCCGGCCGTTTTGGTCGGTCACGGTGACGTAGAGGTCGACGATCTCGGTGCCGGACCGGAAGACCGGGGTCTGTGGCTGCTGGGCGACGACCACCACCGCCGCGACGCAGGTCGCGAGGACGATTGCCGCCGGTGTTCGAGTGCTCTGGCCATTCGCCATGAATCGAGCTTAGCAACCTTCCCCCTGGCCGTGCAACGTGCAGCGGCCAGGGTCGCCCGGTCATTCCGGTCCCGCCACGAGCAATGCTCTTGACACGATAAATCTATATATGTAGATTTACATATATGAAGGAGGCGAGCACGCTGTTCCGCCTGCTGGGCGACGAGGCGCGCCTACGGTTGCTGCGGCTGCTCGCGAAGGAGCGGCTCAACGTAGGCGAGCTGACCGCCGTGCTGGGCATCGCCCAGTCTGGGGTTTCGAGGCACCTGGGTCTGCTGCGTGACGCCGGCCTCGTGACCGAAGAGCGGGAGGGTGGCTTCACGTTTCTCCGCGCCACACCCGGTGGTGACGACCCGCGGCTGGGTCCGGTCTGGACGCTGTTGCGGACTCGCTTCGAGGGCGCACGCCGGAACGCGGTGGTGCGCGGCGATGAGGCCCGCTTGCGAGAGGTGCTGCGACAACGCCGGGAGAACGCCGAGACGCATGGCGGGGCGACCGGCACCGGCGCGCGTCAGATGGTGCCGGGGCGCAGCTGGGCCGCCTGGTCCCGGGGGCTCGGGCTCCTCTTGCCGCCGCTCAGGGTCGCCGACCTCGGGTGCGGCGAGGGATACCTGACGCTCGAGGTCGCCCGCTGGGCGGGTCGGGTCATCGCGGTGGATCGGTCGGCGCGTGTGCTGGACCGCGCCCGCGCGCTGGCGGCACGCCGGCGCGTCGAGAACGTCGAGTGGCGGCGGGGGGAAATCGAGAAGCTGCCGCTCGACGCCGGCGCGGTCGACGTCGCGCTGCTGTCACAAGCGCTCCATCACGCCCGCGACCCGCGCCGGGCGCTGAAGGAGGCGGCACGGGTAGTGGTCGACGGGGGCCGAGTGCTGGTGCTCGATCTGCAGGCCCACGCCGAGGACTGGACGAAAGAGCGTCTGGGTGACCGCTGGCTTGGGTTTGGTACCGAGGCGATCACCGAGATGATGGGCCAGGCGGGTCTGGTCGACCTCGTCGTGCGGCCGGCGACCGACGACACCGGAGACGACCCGTTCGGTGTGCTGACGGCGGTCGGCACCAAGCCGACCTAGCACGTTGGTGAAGAAGGCGCTCCGGCTTCTCCCTCTCCCTCTGGGAGAGGGCCGGGGTGAGGGTCAAGGGACACAAGCGACGATGACAGACCCAACGACACCCCCGACCGGCGAGACGCCGGATCGGCCGGCCGGCGTCGCCACCCGACGCCGCCTCGAGACCCTACTCGGCGAACGCATCCTCGTGATGGACGGCGCCATGGGCACGATGGTCCAGCGTCACACGCTCGACGAGGCGGCGTTTCGCGGCGAGCGCTTTGCCGGCCATTCGCGCGACCTGAAGGGGGACAACGACCTACTCGTGCTGACCCGGCCGGACGTGATCAGCGGGATCCATCACGCGTATCTGGAGGCGGGCAGCGACATCATCGAGACCAACACGTTCAGCGGCACCGCCATTGCTCAGTCCGACTACGCGCTCGAGTCGATTGTATATGAGCTGAACGTCGAGGCCGCCCGCCTTGCCAGGGCCGCCGTCGACGTGTGGACCGAACGCACCCCGGACCGCCCGAGGTTCGTGGCCGGCGCAATCGGGCCGACGAATCGGACGCTGTCGATCTCGCCGGACGTGAACGACGCGACGTTTCGCGCCACCACGTTCGACGCGCTGCGGGACGCCTATTTCGAACAGGCGCGGGGTCTGGTGGACGGCGGGTGCGACCTGCTGCTGGTCGAGACGATATTCGACACGCTCAACGCGAAGGCGGCGCTGGTCGCGGTACGGGACCTGTTCGACGAGCGGGGCCTCGAGCTGCCGCTGATGATCTCGGTGACGATTACCGACCGCAGCGGACGCACGCTGTCGGGGCAGACCATCGACGCGTTCTACGTGTCCATTGCCCACGCCCGGCCGCTGAGTGTCGGGATCAATTGCGCGCTCGGGGCGCGCGACATGCGGCCGTATCTTGTGGATCTGGCCGGCGTGGCCGACTGCTACGTCAGCTGTTACCCGAACGCCGGGTTGCCCAACGCGTTCGGCCAGTACGACGAGCTGCCGGATGAGACGGGGGCGCTGCTGGGGGAGTTCGCGACGAGCGGCTTCGTCAACATCGTGGGTGGATGCTGTGGCACGACGCCGGACCATATCCGTGCGATCGCGAAGGCGGTGGACGGGGTCGACCCGCGCCGGGTGCCGGCGCGTGCCACGTGCGCGTCACGGTTCAGCGGGCTCGAGACGTTGACCGTCCGGGACGACAGCAACTTCCTGGTGGTGGGTGAGCGGACCAATGTCACCGGGTCCAAGCGGTTCGCGCGGCTGATCAAGTCGGACGATGTCACCGCCGCGACCGAGGTGGCGGTCGACCAGGTGCGCGGCGGCGCCAACATCATCGACGTGAACATGGACGAGGCCATGCTCGAGTCCGAGCAGGAGATGACCAGGTTTCTCAACCTGATCGCCACCGAGCCGGAGATTGCCCGGGTGCCGGTGATGATCGACAGCTCGAAGTGGTCGGTCATCGTGGCCGGGCTGAAGTGCGTCCAGGGCAAGGCGATCGTCAACTCGATCAGCTTGAAGGAAGGCGAGGCCAGTTTTCTCGAGAAGGCACGAGTGGTGCGGCGCTACGGCGCGGCCGCGGTGGTGATGGCGTTCGACGAGACCGGGCAGGCGGATACGACGACGCGCAAAGTCGAGATCTGCCAGCGCGCCTACATGCTGCTGACCGAGATCGCCGGCTTCGACCCCCAGGACATCATCTTCGATCCCAACATTCTGGCGATCGCCACCGGGCTCGAGGAGCACAACGACTACGCCGTCAACTACATGGAGGCGACCCGGGTCATCAAGGAGACCTGTCCCGGCGCGCTCGTCAGCGGGGGGGTCAGCAATCTCTCATTCTCGTTCCGCGGGAACAACGCCGTCCGGGAGGCGATCCATTCCGCATTCCTGTATCACGCGATCAAGGCCGGCATGGACATGGGCATCGTCAACGCCGGGCAGTTGGTCGTCTACGAGGACATCGCGCCGGAGCTGCTGACGCACGTCGAGGACATCATCTTCAACCGGCGGCCCGATGCGACCGAGCGGATGGTGCAGCTCGCGGACACGGTCAAGGGTGGCGGCCGAACGCTGCAGGTCGACCTGGCCTGGCGCGAGGGGACGGTCGAGCAACGGCTGTCCCACGCGGTGGTGCACGGCATCGTGGACCACATCGACGTCGACACAGAGGAGGCGCGGCAGGCCTACCGGCGGCCGCTCGAGGTGATCGAGGGTCCGCTGATGGACGGGATGAAGATCGTCGGCGACCTCTTCGGCGCCGGCAAGATGTTTCTGCCGCAGGTGGTCAAGAGCGCCCGCGTGATGAAGAAGGCGGTGGCGTATCTCGATCCGTTCATGGAGCGGGAGCGGGTGGCGAGCGGGACCCCCGGGGCCACACGGGGCAAGGTGGTGATGGCCACTGTCAAGGGCGACGTGCACGACATCGGCAAAAATATCGTGGCGGTGGTACTGCGGTGCAACCTCTACGACGTCGTGGATCTCGGGGTGATGGTCCACTGCGACACGATCCTCCAGGCTGCGGTCGACGAGCAGGCCGACATCGTCGGTCTGAGCGGGCTGATCACGCCCTCGCTCGACGAGATGGTGTTCGTGGCCACGGAGATGCAGCGGCGTCGATTCGGGTGTCCGCTGCTGATCGGGGGCGCCACCACGAGCCGGCAGCACACGGCGGTCAAGATTGCACCGGTGTACGACCAGACGACGGTGCGCGTGCCGGACGCGTCGCGAGTCATCGACGTGGTGTCGAACTTGCTGAACCCGGCGCGGCGGGCCGAGTTCGACCGCGTCAATCGGGACGACCAGGAGACACTGCGCGTGCAATACGCCGTGCGCCGTGAGAAGCCGCTGCGCACCTATGACGCAGCGCTGGCGAACCGGTTCCGTGACGACTGGACCCGCGCCGACATCCCGACGCCGGCGTTTCTCGGCCGGCGCGTGCTCGACGAGATCGACATCGAGCAGGTCAGGCCGTTCATCGACTGGACCTTCTTCTTCTCCGCCTGGGAGCTCAAGGGGCGGTTTCCCGAGGTGCTCGACCACCCGGCGTATGGCGAACAGGCGCGGCATCTGTACGCTGACGGCACGACACTGCTGCAGCGCATCGCCGACGAGCGTCTGCTGACGCTGCGGGCCGTGTTCGGGTTCTGGCCGGCCGCGAGCGAGGATGACGACATCGTCGTGTTCGAACCGGGCACGGCGAACACCGGTGCGGACGCCGCCGAGTTGCTGCGGTTCAACATGCTGCGTCAGCAGGACGTGCAGCCGGACGAGCGACCCAACCGGTCGTTGGCCGACTTCATTGCTCCGCGTGACAGCGGACGGCTCGACCACATCGGGGCCTTCGCGGTGACGGCCGGCATCGGGGTCGATGTGCTCGTCGCCGAGTACGAGCGAGACCACGACGACTACCAGGCGATCATGGTCAAGGCACTTGCGGACCGACTGGCCGAGGCGACGGCCGAGTATCTGCACGCCGAGGTGCGACGACAGTGGGGCTACGGCCGGGACGAGCAGCTGTCATCAGAGGAGCTGCAGCGCGAACGCTATCGCGGGATCCGGCCGGCGTTCGGGTACCCTGCGTGCCCGGACCACAGCGAGAAGTTCAAGCTGTTCGACCTGCTCGAGGCCCGGTCGATCGGGCTCGATCTGACCGAGAGCGCCGCGATGACACCGGCCGCCAGCGTCAGCGGACTCTACTTCGCGCACCCACAAGCGCGCTACTTCACGGTCGGTCGGGTCGGGGCCGACCAGGTCGAGCGGTATGCGCGGTGCGCGGGGCGGCAGGTGAGCGAGGTCGAGCGCTGGCTGGGGCCGTCACTGGCGTACGAAGCGGGCGGCGGGTCAGCCTGAGAAGCGCTCGCAAGAAGTCAGTCCTTCGGAGGGCTTCGCCAGCTTCACGTTCAGTCAACGCGTATTCCCGGTCTTGCCACCTACGTCTCTGCGGGACGCCGTCATCATCTCCAGCTCCTCCAGCGAGCGTGGCCAGTCGCTCTTGAGCAGCCGGGACAGGGCGCGGTCGGCCAGCAGCCGTCCGTGCGTCTGGCAGCGCGGGCAGTAGTTCGCCTCGTTGCTGGCGTAGACGATCCGTTGCACCGGCGACGCGCATACCGGACAGGGTTTGCCGTAGCGGCCGTGCACCGCCATGCCGTCACGAAACGCCGTGACCTTTTCTGGAAACCCGGCGCCGACCTCCTGCCTGAGCCGGTCGGTCCAGAGCTCGAGGGTCGTCCGCGTCGCCTCGAACAGTCGCAGGCTCTCCGCCTCCTTCAGCGTGCGGGTTAGCTTCAGCGGCGACAGATGGGCCGCGTGGAGGATCTCGTCCGAGTAGGCGTTCCCGATCCCCGAGAACAGCGTCGGGTCCGTCAGCGCGCGTTTGACGGTGTGGTTCTCCCGGGTCAGCGCGTCGCGGAACTCGTCGCTGGTGGCGCCGAGCACCTCGAGCCCGCCCCGGTCGTGGGCTCGGAGCGCCGCCGCGCCGCCGACTAGGTGGATCGACGCGCGTTTCTTCGTGCCTTCCTCGGTGAAGAGCAGGGTGCCGGTCGGAAAATCGAACGCGGCGAGCCCGCGCCGTTTCGGGATCGGGGCGCTCGGGCCACGCCACCGGAGCCGGCCGGCGATCATCAGGTGGATCACCAGTGACAGATCCCGTTCCAGCGCGATCACGATGCGTTTGCCGAGCCGGCTGACCCCGCGCACCTCCCTGGACTCGGCGTCGGCGAGCGGCGGTGTCACCGAGCGGAGCACGAACGGGCTGCCCAGCCGGACCCGGACGAGCGGCTGTCCGACGATACGCGTCTGGAGGCACTCGACATACACGGTGACGTCGGGGAGCTCGGGCATCGGGCGGTCACCCCGAGGCGCACTGAAGAGACCGGAGGCAGGAGACAGGAGACAGGAGACGCCGGAGGGCTTCGCCGCCTTTGGATTCAGTCACGTCGTGAGCTTCATCGGCCCGGAGCCCAGTGTATGATCACCGCGCGACCGGCTGTCATGTCCATGGAATATCACATTAGACAGTACGGACTGCAGCAGGGCGCGCTGGAGATCCAGTACATCGAAGAGTTTTTCGGCGAGTTCAGCCGGCGCAAGACCGCGGCCGAGGTCGTCTGGCGGCTGTCCAGCCGAGACCATCAGATCGTGATGGCGGAGGCGGCGCTGCCGGATGACCAGGACACGGTGGCGCCGGTCGCCTACAAGGTATCCCATGAGCTGTGCGCCGGTGAGACCGACCCGAAGCTGGCCGACCTGGTGACACGCCTCGCCGGCTGCGTCGCGTTCGAGGACCGCAAGATTCTGTACAGCTGGATCGGCGGCACGCGCCGGGACTGGCGCGGGCAGGGGTTCTTCAGGGCGCTCACGGAGCAGCAGGAAGCGTGGGCGCTCGACAACGGTTTCGACGAGGTCGTCGTGAAGACCAAGAACCGTCTCTACGACATGCGTGGCACGCTTGACCACCTGGAGTTCAACGTCATCAAGTTCGAGCTCAACGCCGACGACCCGCGCGAGTCGAAGGTGTATCTCAGCAAGCGCCTCGGTCGCGCGGTGCTCGACCGGCACCGCAGCATGCGTGCCGTCGTGAAGGTCGAATGAGCCCCGTCTCCCTCTTCCCTTGGGAGAGGGCCGGGGCCTCAACGTGACTTTGCCAACTCCTTGTGGCGGAAGCACTCGACCAGATGGTCGTTCACCATTCCGGTCGCCTGCATGAACGCGTAGCAGATCGTCGGGCCGACGAATTTGAACCCCCGACGCTTCAGGTCTTTGCTCATCGCCGTCGATTCCGGTGTTTGGGCCGGGACCGCGCCCGGACTCTGCCACCGGTTCTGTTTCGGGTGGCCGTCGACGAACCTCCAGATGTAGTCGTCGAAGCTGCCGTGTTCGTCGCGGACCTGCAGAAATGCTCGTGCGTTGGTGGCCGCCGACTCGACCTTGAGCCGGTTTCGCACGATGTTCCGGTTCTTGAGCAGCCGGGCCACGCGACGACGGTCGTATCGCGCCACCGCGGCCGGGTCGAAGCCGTCGAAGGCCTCGCGATAGCCCTCACGTTTGCGCAGGATCGTGATCCACGCGAGACCGGCCTGCGCGCCTTCGAGCACCAGCATCTCGAACAGACGCCGGTCGTCGTGGGCGGGGATCCCCCACTCGGTGTCGTGATATCGCAGGTAGAGCGGGTCCGAACCGGCCCATGCGCATCGGGGATGCCGACCAAGTGTCATGGCTGCTAGTCCCCGCGTAGCGGGGCTGTGAGAAAAGCTCGGCTAGCGCTCGCGAGGCGGAGCC
>DQNS01000056.1 GCA_015659035.1 Acidobacteriota bacterium
TATTGGTCGGGATGACTGGATTTGAACCAGCGACCCCCTGACCCCCAGTCAGGTGCGCTACCAGACTGCGCCACATCCCGAAGCACTATTACGTGGGGCTCTGCCCCACACCCCGGCTCGGTCGCTCGCGGGGGCCCCGACGCCCCACTCCGCTCCCTCGCGGGCGCGCACGTGCGCGCCGTACGAACCTACGCCTTCGTCCGGCCCCGCTTCCCACCTACCTTCGACGCCCGCCGAGCGCTCGTTGTCCTCAGCGAGGCCCGCGTGGACGCCGACCCTAGGGGCGCGTCGTCGCCCTCGGTGCTGCGCTCGAGTGGCAGCACGGCATCGCCGTTGCCCGACACCGACAACATCGTGAGAATGGACCGCAACCCCGCCTTGACGTTCTCGACCCGCGCTTGCGCATCGGCGCCCAGCAACTCCTCGAGCGGTTGCTGGTCGCCCCCGTCCGCCGCCGGCGTCTCTTTCAGGATCTTGCGCCGCGCCGCCCCGAGCGTCAGCCCCTCGACGAAGAGCAACTCCTTGATCCGGAGCACCATGTCGAGATGCGTCCGCCGATAGACACGCAGGCGGCCGCCCGATTGCTCGACGCCGAGGTCCGGGAACTCCGCTTCCCAGGAGCGCAGGACGTAAGGCGGTAGCCTAGCGATGTCACAAACTTCAGCGGCCTTGTAGACGGAACGCCGTGGAATCTTGACGGATGTCGTCATCGCCGAACTTCGATCCGCCCCAGTATACACCGTGCGCCGGAACCCGGGCGACGCCCCTTCTCTTCGGTCACCGACCGCGCACTTTCAGCCGGATCGGGGTTCCCGTGAATCCAAAGGCTTCCCGCAACCGGTTCTGGATGAACCGCTCGTAGGAGAAATGCAGCCGGGCGCCGCGGCTTGTGAACAACGTGAAAATCGGCGGGGCGATGCCCGTCTGCACGCCGTACCGGATCTGTACCGAACCCCGTCCGACTCCAGACGGGGTCTGAGTCCGGGTGGCGTGCCCGAGCACCCGGTTCAGCTCGCCGGTGGTTACCTGACGCCGGCGCGCCGCGTCCACCTCGTCGATCAGTGCGAGCAGACGCTCGGTGCGTTCCCCCGTCAGTGCCGAGAGATGCACGATCGGGGCGTAGTCGGCGAACTTCAGCGCCTCGCGAAGACGGTCGTCGAACTCCTTGGCAAAGTCGGGACCCCGACCTTTCACGAGATCCCATTTATTGGCGGCGATGATCACCCCGCATCCGGCTCCGGCCGCTTCCCCGGCGATCGATGCGTCCCGCCTCCCCACACCCGCCACCGCATCGACGACCAGGACGGCCACGTCCGCTTGCTCCATGGCATGGCGCGCGCGGACCACGCTCACCGTCTCGACCTTGCCGCTCTCGGCCACCCGCCCGGGCCGGCGGATTCCCGCCGTGTCGACGAGACGAAACCGCCGCCGATGCCATCGCATCACCTCGTCGACCGCGTCACGCGTCGTGCCCGGTATCGGGCTGACCAGCATGCGATCCTCACGCAGGAGCCGGTTCACCAGCGACGACTTGCCGACGTTGGGACGGCCCACGACCGCAATGGCGGGTTCGACCATAGCCTCCCCCTCCTCCGCGATCGTCGGCGCGGCCATCGGCACCGCCGGCAGCCGTGCCACCACCTCGTCGAGCAGGTCTCCGATGCCCTGACCATGCTCGGCGGCGATCTCGACGATCGGCTCGAAGCCGAACCGGTGAAACTCCGGCACGCGGTCGCGGGCTCGATGGTCGTCCATCTTGTTGATCGCCACCACGACCGGGACGCCACGGACGCGGAGCTCTCGAGCCACCTCCTCGTCGGCCGGGACCGGTCCCTCGCGCCCGTCCACCACGAAGACCACCAGGTCGACCGCCCCGGCCGCCCGCCGCCCGCGGTTGGCAACCGCCTCCCACATCGGGTCCTCGCTGGCCCCAACGACGCCCCCGGTGTCGACCAGTGTGAAGACCCGCCGCTGCCACTCGACCGGGCGCGCCAGCACGTCCCGGGTCGTCCCGGCGACCGATGTCACGATCGCCCGGCGCGTTCCGGTCAGTCGATTGAAGATCGTCGATTTGCCGACATTGGGTCGTCCGACGAGGGCGACTCGCCCACTCGGGACCGTCTGGTGACGAGGCATAGGCCAGTTCGAACCGCTTCTGCGTGTTGACCGCTTGACAGCCGTAAATGTCAGTATCTATGATGCTTACAGACGTCTGGAGCCGAAGCGCATGATCAAGGTCGACATCGTCAACGAAGTCTCGAAACTCGCTGACATCACCAAGGTGAAAGCCGAGGTCGCGGTTGACGCGGTGTTCGACGCGATGCGGATGTCTATGCAGCGTGGCGAGCGCATCGAGTTGCGCGGATTCGGCGTGTTTCAGGTCAAGCTGCGCAAACGGGGCATCGGTCGCAACCCGCGCACCGGCAAGGAGGTCCGGATCCCGCCGGGCCGCACAATCCGTTTCAAGCCTGGCAAGGACCTCCAGAACATCGGGAATTAGCAGCCCATGGTGCAAATTCAGCTGCGTTCGACCGGCGCCCGTCGGCGGGGCCGTGAACCACGGTTCGCCCTTCTTGGATCATCGTAGCGCGCCCGTCCCACCGCCACCGGTACCATCCTGTCCGGGTGAGCCACGCCAGGCGGACCCGCTCACGCTGCCCGCGTTCGACCCGGTCGCGGCCCCGGTGCCGCATCGCGGGCGCCCCTGGGTCCATCTGGTACTGTTCCTGGCCACGATCGCCACCACCACCTTCTGGGGCGCCATCCACTACGAGGGGTTCGTGTCCGATTTCGAGGCGACCTCACCGGGTCCCCTCGTGCTCTGGCACGGGCTCTGGTACAGCGTGACGATCCTGGGCATCCTCGGCGCCCACGAGCTTGGTCACTACTACACCTGTCGATACTACCGCGTCGACGCGTCGCTTCCTTATTTTCTGCCGGCGCCGTTCCTGACCGGCACGCTCGGGGCGGTCATCCGCATCCGGCAACCGATCAGCACAAAGCCGATCCTCTTCGACATCGGCGTGGCTGGACCGATCGCCGGCTTCGTGGTGGCGGTGCCGACACTGTTCCTCGGTCTCAGCCTGTCGCACGTCCTACCGTTGCCCGAGGACTTCGTCGGGTACTCGCTTGGCGAACCGCTGTTGTTTCGTCTGGCCGCCTGGATAATCTGGGGGACGGCGCCGGAGGGCTACTCGTTGAATCTTCACCCGATGGCCCTCGCCGCGTGGTTCGGACTGCTTGTCACCGCTCTGAACCTGTTCCCGATCGGTCAACTCGACGGCGGTCATATCGCCTATGCGATGTTCGGCCAGCGCTCCACGCTGGTCACCATGGTGGCCGCCGCCGCCGTCATCCTCCTCACGTTCTATTCGCTGAGCTGGATCGCCTGGGCGGTCCTGACGGTGTTCATGCTCCTGAAATTCGGCCCACGGCACCCGCGCACGCTCGACCACCACATTCCACTCGATCGCACGCGGATGCTGGTGGCGATCGGCGCCCTGGTGATGTTTGTTCTCTGCTTCACCCCCGCCCCGATCGAGCTCACCGACATCATCGGGCAGTAAAGACCCGGTCAGGTCGGCCAGTCTCGCAGTAGAGAGTCCCCAAGGCTCAGAAAAGATGCGCCGGCGATCTCGCCGACGGGTTGCCTGGAAACAGAAGCTGGCGCAGCCCTCCGCCTTCTCCTGTCTCCTGCCTCCTGTCTTCTCGGGCACCCCGCTAAAGCATCCACAGCGGGTCCACATCGACCACGACCCGCCGCTTCAGCTCGGCGCGGCCGTCCAACGCCGCGAGGAGCGCCTCCCGCATTTCACGGCGTTGGGGGCCCTTCAGAAACAGCTGCACCCGGTACTGACCACGGAGCCTGCCGATCGGCGCCGGCGCCGGTCCCAGCACGCGGAAGCGGCGCCCACGGCCCTGTATGCGCGCGACCAGGTCGGCCGCCTCCTGCATCGTTTTTCGGTAGTTGGTCCCCCGGACCACGGCGCTCACCAGCGAGACCACCGGCGGATACCGCATTGCCTGACGAAAACGCATCTCCTCGGCGTAGAACGGCTCGTAGGCCTGGCTGCACGCATGCCGGATGCTGTAGTGGTCCGGGTAGAGCGTCTGCACGATCGCCTCGCCCGGGACTTCCCCCCGGCCGGCTCGCCCCGCCACCTGGGTCAACAGTTGAAACGTCCGCTCCGCTGCCCGGTAGTCTGCCAGACCCAGCCCGACGTCGGCCGACACAACGCCCACCAGCGTCACCCGCGGAAAATCGTGTCCCTTCGCCACCATCTGCGTGCCCACAAGGATATCCACCGCCCCGGCGGCGAACCGTCCCAGCAGCCGTGCCGCCGCCCCCTTCCGTCGTGTGGTGTCACGGTCCAGCCGGGCGACATGGGCCGCGGGCCAGCGCTTCAGAATCTCCGCCTCCACCCGTTCGGTGCCGAACCCGATCTGTTCCAGATAGGGCCCGGCACACTCCGGGCAGGACGCCGGCCGCGCCCGGGCATACCCACAGTAGTGACAGCGGGCTTGACCCGCTGCGCGATGGAAGGTGAGTGACACACTGCAGTGTGGACACTCCAGGCTACGACCGCACTGGCGGCAGAACACCGCGACGGCGAAGCCGCGCCGATTCAGCAGCACCAGCGCCTGCTCACCACGCGTGAGGCGGGCATCGATCGCCGCAGTCAAGTGGCGGCTGAGCACGACATCCGGCCCATGCGCCGCGAGCTCTTCGCGCATGTCGACGATCCGAACCGCGGGCAACGGCCGGCTCCGCACGCGCCGCGGCAGCGTCAACCGCCGATAGCGTCCGCTCGTTGCGTGTCGATAACTCTCGAGCGACGGCGTCGCCGAGCCCAGCACCACCAGGGCGCCGCTGCGCTTCGCCCGCATGATGGCCACATCGCGACCGTGATACCGCGGGCTCTCCTCCTGTTTGTAGGACGCATCATGTTCTTCGTCGACGACGATCAAGCCCACCGAGGGCAGCGGGGCAAACACGGCGGACCGGGTGCCGACGACCACATCGACCTCCCCTCGCCGGATCCGATACCACTGGTCGTGTCTGGCGCCGTTGGACAGGCCGCTGTGCTGCACCGCCACGCGTGCACCGAAGACCTGTCGGAAGCTGGTCGCGACCGCCGGGGTCAACGCGATCTCAGGCACAAGAATCAGCGCCTGACGCTTCGACGCCAGCGCCGCCCTCGCCAATTGTCGGTAGACCTCCGTCTTGCCGCTGCTGGTGACACCGTGCAGCAGAGCCACGGAGAATCTCCCGGACCGGGCCGCCTCCATCAGCGCATCGACCGCCGTCTGCTGGTCGGCTGTCAGCACCCGGTCGGACCCACTCTCCGTCTCCGTGGTCACGCGGGTCTCGGTCGACCACGGGTCCCGCTCGATGACCTCTCGACTGACGGTCAGACCACCCTTCTCGACGAGCCGTCGCACCGTCTCGCTCGAGATCCCGCGCCGCGTCAACTCCGGAACCGCCACTCCCGCCGGGGTCCCGCGCAGCACCTCGAGCGCCTCGCGTTGTCGTGCGCCCAGCGAGGTCCCGCCCTCGACGAGTTCCAACCCGTGCGCCGTGATCCGTGCCACGCGGATCGTCTTGAACGCGCTGGCGGCCCCCTTGAGCGGTTGCGTCAGCGTAACCAGCCCGTCGCGAGCCATCGCTCCCAGAAGCGCATGTAGCCCCGCTGCGCCACGTGCCGACCGGCCTCGCCGCGCCGCCACCAGACGCCCCAGTTGCGCCACCGGGCGGGCGGTGCCCTCGGCGAGCAGCTCGAGGATGGCAAGACGTGACGCGCCTGGCTGCCCACCCAGGGCCGTCACCCCGGCGTCGGTGATCCGCGCCTGACGTTCGCTGACCACCCACGCCCGCGGGGGCATCGCTGCGGCGACCGCCTCGCCTGGCCCACACGCGTAGTACTCGCTGACCCAGAGCGCGAGGTCCACTACCTCGGCCGGCAGCATCGGTTCCGGGTCGAAGACGTCGACCAGCGGCTTCAGCGTGCTCACCGCCGGGTCAGCCGTCCGCCTGACGACACAGCCGGTCACCAGCCGGGTCCCGAGCGGTACCAGAACCCGGGCACCGATCTGGGGGAGCGGCAGCCCCTGGGGGACCTCGTAACTTAGCAGCGTGAGGGCGGGCACCGGAACGGCAACCGAGACGACCCTAGACTTCTCCTCTGGGTGACATCGTGACATTTGAAGCAAGTTCTCGTGACACTGGGAGCCCGCGTAGCGGGGCTGTGAAGAAGCTCGGCTAAAGGGCCCACGCGGACCCTACGGCGGCGGAACCGACAGGTCTGAAGCGGAGCCTCGTTAGCATCAGGGGTGTGAGCGCGTTCTTCACCGGCCTTCCAAAAGGGCGCGGACTTTCTTCATGTCCTCCCACACGTCCCGTTTTCGGTCCGGGCTTCGCAGGAGGAAGGCGGGATGGAACGTCGGGACGAGCTTGGCGCCGCGATACTCGTACACGCGGCCACGCAGCCGTGAGATCGCTCGATCGGTGCCCAGCAGCGTGTGGATGGCGAACGCCCCAAGCGCCACCACGACCTTCGGGCGGATCACGTCGAGCTGTCGGAACAGGAACGGTTCGCAGGTCTTCACCTCCCCGGGCGCCGGGTTCCGGTTGCCGGGCGGCCGACACTTGACGACGTTCGCGATGTAGACCTCGTCGCGCGTCAACCCGATCGACGCGATGATCTTCGTCAGGAGCTGCCCGGCCCGTCCGACGAAGGGAATGCCCTGCAGGTCCTCGTCCCGTCCGGGCGCCTCGCCAACGAAGACCAGGTCCGCGGCGGGGTTGCCGACTCCAAACACCAGCGTCGTCCGTCCCGCGTGCAGTGTGCAGCGTGTGCACTCGCCGAGATCGCTCCTGATCGCATCCAGGGTGTCCGCCGCCGTCGCACGGTCCGCACCGGGCACCTCCCCGGCATCACCCGACGGAGTCGATCCTGCGGAGTCTGGCGTTGCAGCCGCACGCCGTCGCCAGCCCGGGTCCCGGCTCACACCGTCAACCCCGAGCTCCTCGAAGAATCTCAGGTGCTCGCTCAGCTGTTCACGACGGGTCATCGACATTGGCGGCGGTCGCCGCCACGCGTGCACTGAGCAGCGCTTCGACGCGGTCGAGGATGACGCGCGCCAGTTCCCGCTTCGGCTGTAGCGGCAGGTCGATGGTGCCGGCCGCGTCGACGAGCGTCGCCGCGTTGGTGTCCACCTCGAACCCGGCCTCCGCGCGCGACACATCGTTCGCAACGATGAAGTCCACCCGCTTGGCCTCCCGCTTCATCTTCGCGCGTGTCACGACGTCGTGTGTCTCGGCCGCGAAGCCAACCAGCACCGGCCGGGTGCGGTCGCCCCGCCACAGGCCAAGCTCCGCCAGAATGTCAGTGGTTCGAGTGAGGGTGAGGGTGAGGGTCTCCTGGTCCTTGGCCAGCTTCTCGCGCCTAGCGCCTCCGCTGACGGTGTAGTCCGCGACGGCGGCGGCCATGATCACGGCATCCGCGTCCGGCGCATGCTGCATCACCGCGGTCCGCATCTCGGCGGCGCTCCGGACACGCACCACCTCGGCCCCATACGGGGGCTCCAGGCCGACCGGCCCGAGCACCAGGACGACCCGCGCACCCCGGCTCATCGCGTCGGCCGCAATCGCCAGACCCATGCGGCCACTCGACCGGTTCCCCACATACCGAACCGGGTCCAGATCCTCGTAAGTCGGGCCAGCTGTCACGACGACACACCGGCCCATGAGGTCGCCCGCCGGCCGCAGTACGCGTCGGACCGCAGCGACGACCGCAGCAGGCTCCGCCAACCGCCCCTTCCCGATCCAGCCGCACGCGAGATACCCCTCGCCGGGTCCCACGATATGCACCCCGTGCTCGCCGAGCGTCGCCAGGTTTCGCACGACCGCGTCGTGCGCGAACATGAGGGTATTCATCGCCGGCGCCACAACAACCGGAGCCCGCGTCGCCAGATACAGCGTCGTCAGGAAGTCGTCGGCAATCCCGTGTGCGAGTTTCCCGATGATGTTCGCCGTCGCCGGCGCTACGACCAACGCCTCGATGTCAGACGCGAGGGCGATATGCTCGATGTCGGCATTGGTCCCGCGGGCGAACTGATCCGTGATGACCCGCCGACGCGTGATCGCCTCGAACGTTACCGGCCCCACGAACTGGCGGGCTGCGGGCGTCATGATCGCGACGACGTCGTGGCCGGCGTCCTGTAACCCGCGCACGATCTCGACCGCCTTGTAGGCGCCGATACCGCCGGTCACGCCGAGTGCAATCAGTCCCACGGTGTCAGTGCCTGTCTCTTAGCGACGTCGCGCCCCACAGCCCTCACAAGTCTAGCAGCTACCCGGCGTCCCGGAAGGCCCTGGCGATTGCCTCGCCCGCCGGTCCGGCGACGCGCCACGATGTGCGCTCCGCCATGACGATACAGCGCAATCGTTCGACGCAGTCCTCGATCTCGTCGTTGACGACCACGTAGTCGTAGGTCCCCATCCGCTCGACTTCGCGCCGGGCCACCGCGAGCCGGCGTCGTAGCTCCTCTTCTGTGAGATGGTTCCGGCTGCGTCGGCGCAGCCGCTCCTCGAGCACGGCCGGCGACGGCGGCAGCACGAAGATGCCGACCGCGCTGCCATCGAGCCGTCGTATCTGGCTCGCGCCTTGGACATCGATAACCAGCACCAGGTCGCGACCCGCGTCGAGGTGGCGGCGGGTGTCGACGGCCCTTGTGCCGTAGAGGTGCCCGAACACATCGGCCCATTCGAGGAACTCGCCAGCGTCTCGCATCGAGTCGAAGCGCTCGCGACTGACGAAATGGTACTCCACGCCGTCCCGCTCGCCCGGACGCAGCGGCCGCGACGTGTAGGACCTCGACATCTCGAGACCGGGCACCCGTGGAATCAACGTCTCCACGAGCGTCGTCTTGCCGGTGCCCGACGGCGCCGAGACCACGAACAAGCTCCCCATCCTCTGCACTCCCCTCAGCCCCGTTCCCCGTCTGAAGACGGGGGCTTCAGGATTGCCGCCGTGAACGACCGCCACCTTCAGGTGGCGGCCTTAGGGTCCACTCAAGAAGAACTTCACATTCTTGACCGGACCCTCATTCCACGTTCTGGGCCTGCTCCCGCAGCTTCTCGAGCTCCGCCTTCGCTGCCACGATCAGCTCGCTCACCCCGGTGCCCTCGATCTTCGCGCCCAGGGTATTCACCTCGCGGTTCATTTCCTGCAGCAGGAAATCCAGCCTCCGGCCACACGGGTCCGGTGACGCCGCCAGCATCGACCAGTGCGCCAGATGCCCGCGCAACCGGGTGAGCTCCTCGGTGACGTCCGACCGCGCGGCAAACCGCACCACCTCCTGGGCCACCAACGCCTCGTCGACCTGGCTCTGCCCGCGCAGTTCCTCGACCCGATTCGTCAATCGCGCGACGAGCCCCGCCTCGCCGGTCTGGGCCGCCACCGCCAGCCGCTCCACCAGGTCGGCCACCGTCGCACATCTGGTGTTCAGGTCCGCGCCCAGATGCCCCCCCTCGCGAATGCGCATCTCGTCCAGCTCGCACAGGGCGCTGTCGACCGCATCCGCCACCGCCCGTTGAATCGTCGTCCTGCTCGCCTCGTCGGTTTCCAGCTCCCGCACGACCATCGCCTCGGGAAACCGCAGCAGATCGCTCGACGTCAGACCCCCGATCGCCAGCCCACGAGCATGCGCCTGCTCGACGGCGGCGGAGAGCGCCTCGACCAGCGGCTCGTTCAGCGCGATCTCGACCGCTGGCGGTGTGATGACTCGGGTCGTCACGGCCAACTCGACGCGACCACGTGCCACCCGCCGCTGCACCAACCCGCGCAGCTCCGTCTCCTGTGCTGCCAGCAACTGCGACACGCGGACCTGCACGTCGAGATACCGGTGGTTGACGCTTCGCACGGTCACGCCGATGGTCGCAAGCTTGTGCTCGCGGCTCACCGAGGCGAATCCGGTCATCGACTTGATCATGATGTCCCACTCGCCGCCCGCCCCGCCCTGCTCTTGGCAGCTGCAATCGGGGCGCCTGGGAGATCGTCCCCCTCAACCTCCGGTGTCGCCTCGCGATCCGTCCCGCTCTCGAAGGCCTGACTCGCGTAGAGCCGCGCGTAGGTGCTGTCCGGCCTCGCCAGTAACTCGGCGTGCCGCCCGACCTCGACCACCCGCCCCCCGTCCAGGACGATGATCGCGTCCGCCCGGTGGATCGTCGACAGTCGGTGCGCGATGACGAACGCCGTCCGGTTGAGCAACAACTTCCGCAGGGCATCCTGTACCAGCAGCTCCGACTCCGCATCGAGCGCCGAGGTCGCCTCGTCGAGGATCAGGATCGGCGAATTCTTCAGCAGCGCTCGGGCGATGGTCAGCCGCTGCCGCTGGCCGCCGGACAACCGCTGGCCGCGCTCGCCGATCGGCGTGTCGTAGCCCTGCGGAAGCTCGACGATGAATTCGTGCGCGTGGGCCGCCCGCGCCACCGCCTCGATCGACTCCCGGCTCGCGGCCTGATCCGCGTACGCGATGTTGTCGGCGATCGATGCGTCGAACAGGATGGTGTCCTGCGTCACCATTCCGATCGTCCCGCGCAGCGACCGCAGGGTGACATCCCGCAGATCGACGCCGTCGATCAGGATGGCGCCCCCCGTGACGTCGTGGAACCGCGGCACCAGATTGACGAGGGTCGTCTTGCCCGCCCCGCTGAGCCCGACCACCGCCGCCACCTGCCCTGCCTGCACCGTGAAGGAGATCCCGCGCAGGACCGGTTCGGCATCGTCGTGATACTGGAACGTGACATCACGAAACTCGATGCCGGTGCCGAGCGGTGCCAACACCCGGGCACCCTGGCGATCCGCCGTCTCGGTGTGTGTGTCCAGCGTCTCGAAGATCCGCTCGGCGGCCGCGAGCGCCTGCTGGATGTTCGCGTTGACCCGGCTCAGCTTCTTCACCGGCCCATACATCAGCAGCAACGCCATCAAGAAGGAGACGAACTCTCCGGCGGACAGGTCCGCCGCGGCGATCTGACGGCTGCCATACCAAAGCACCCCGGCGATGCCGAGTCCGCCCAACACCTCCATGAGCGGTGGCAGAACGGACATCGTGCTCGTCACCTTCATGTTCGTTCGATACAACCGTTCCGAGGCCCGGTGGAACTTCCGGCGCTCGAACGCCTCGGCCTGAAACGCCTGGACGATCCGGTGCCCCGTGAATGCCTCTACCGTCAGGTGTGAGAGATGCTCAAGCTGCTCTTGGCTGCGCCGGGTCGTCCGGCGCACCCGTTGGCCAAGCCGCACCAGCGGATAGACCACCAGCGGCGCGCCGGTCATGCATACCAACGCCAGCCCCACGTCGCGATACAGTAGCAAGGCCGCGAACGCGATGAGCGCGAACGACTCGCGCAGTAGATCTCCGCAGGTCTCCGACACCACCTGCTGTACTCGACTGACGTCGTTCGTCAGACGAGACAACAGACGTCCTGTCGCGCGCCCGCCGAAGAACGCCGTCGACTGTCCGAGGATGTGCGCGAACAGCTCGGTTCGGAGGTCGCGCACCAACCGCTGGCTGGCGTCTGCCATGAGGTAGACGGAGAAGTACGAGCCCACCCCCTTCGCCAGAAAAAGCCCGACAATCGCACCACAGATGAGACCGACTCGGTCCCCCTGCGGCAGCACCTCGTCGAGGATGGGCTGGATCAGATATGCGAGACCGCCCGACGCCAGGGCATACAGCACCATGGCGGGCAGCGCCGCCAGCACCCGTGCCCGGTGCGGCACGGCATAGCGAAGAAGTCGCAGCAATGGGTTCAGGAGCTACTCCTCGAAGCCCTCGGGATGGGCGGCATGCCAGCGCCAGGCGGTCTCGACCACCTCGTCGAGACCCACGTACGCCGGTCGCCAACCGAGCTCACGGCCGATCCGATCGGCCGACGCGCAGAGCACCGCCGGGTCGCCTGCCCGACGCGGCGCCGCCTCGGCCGGGACCCGGCGCCCCGTGGCGCGCTCAACCGCCCGGATGACCTCCCGCACCGAATGGGGGCGTCCTGTGCCTAGATTGTAGACCCTCGTCGTCGCCCCCGTGTCCAGCGCCTCGAGTGCCCGCAGATGACCGGTGGCCAGATCCGATACGTGCACGTAGTCGCGCTCGCACGTGCCATCCGCCGTGGGATAGTCCTCTCCGAACACCTGGAGCTTGGCGCCCCCGCACGCCGCCTCGATCGCCCGCGGGATCAGGTGGATCTCCGGGTCGTGGTCCTCACCCACCTCCCCGTCCGCGTCTGCACCGGCCGCGTTGAAGTAGCGCAATGCGATGGCCCGTAGCCCGTACGCCCGACCGTAGTGCGCCAACGCGCGCTCGACCACGAGTTTCGACTCGCCATAGGCGTTGATCGGGTTGGTCGGGTGGTCCTCGTCGATCGGCGTGGTGACCGGGTTGCCGTACACCGCGCAGGTTGACGACAGCACGAACCGGTGCACGCCCGCCGCCAGCATCGCGTCAAGCACCGACAGCGACCCACGCACGTTGTTGTCGTAGTAGCGGGCCGGCTCGCGTACGGACTCGCCGACCGACAGCACCGCGGCGAAGTGCATCACGGCGGTCACCGCGTGGCGACGCAACGTGGTCTCCACCTGCGCGGTGTCCCGCACGTCGCCTTCGACCAGCGTGGCGTCGCCAACGGCTGCGGCGTGCCCCGCCGACAGGTCGTCGAACACCACCACCGTGTGCGCGGCCGCCCGCAACGCCCGCACGGCGTGACTGCCGATGTAGCCGGCCCCCCCGGTGACCAGCACCGTGCTCACGTCATCGTCCGATCGAGTAGTAGGTGAAGCCGTGGCCACGCATCTGGGCCAGATCAAATAGATTCCGCCCGTCAAAAATGACGGGCGCACGCATCAAAGACCGCATCCGGGAAAAGTCGGGCTCGCGAAACTCGTTCCACTCGGTGAGGATCCCGAGCGCATCCGCTCCCTTCAACGCATCGTAGCTGTGGCCGGCCAGCGTGATACGCGACCCGAAGATGGCGCGCGCCGACCGCTGTGCCTGGGGGTCGTAGGCCACCACCTTCGCTCCCGCCTCGAGCAATGCCTCGATCATCGTGATCGAGGGCGCCGCCCGCATGTCGTCCGTGCGCGGCTTGAACGCCAGTCCCCAGATCGCGATCTGCTTCCCGTCGAGGGGGCCGAGCACCGCTTGCATCTTCTCGAACAGCCGCCGCTTCTGCGAGCTGTTCACCGCCTCCACGGCTTCGAGGATCCGAAACCGGTAGCCGTCCTTGCGTGCCGAGTGCACCAGCGCTTGCACATCCTTTGGAAAACAGCTGCCGCCATAGCCGATACCAGGAAACAGAAAGGATGGACCGATCCGGCGGTCCGAGGCCACGACACGCCGGACGTCATCAACGTTGGCGCCGAACCGCTCGCACACGTTCGCGATTTCGTTCATGAACGAGACGCGTGTCGCCAGCATGGCGTTGGCGGCATACTTGCTCAACTCGGCGCTGGTGCAGTCCATGGTCACGATCGGCGCGCCGGTGCGCGTGAAGGGCGCGTAGAGCGCTCGCATCAACTCCCGCGCGCCGTCGTCGTCCGCACCGATTACCACGCGATTCGGCTTCAGGAAGTCCTCCACCGCGGAGCCCTGCTTCAGGAACTCGGGGTTGCTGACGACGCTGAACGGGTGGCGCGTCGCACGCGTGATGATCGCCCGCACCCGCGCGGCCGTTCCCACCGGCACCGTGCTCTTGATGGCGATCACCGTGTAGCCGTTCATCGCGCGCGCTAGCTGGCCGGCGACTGTCAGGACGTGCTGCATGTCCGCCGACCCGTCCGCCCCGGATGGGGTTCCCACGGCGATGAAGATGACCTGGGCGCCACGTGTGGCGCGCGACAGCGCCGTGCTGAAGACGAGCCGCTTCTCGGTCTGATTCCGCCGCACCAACTCATCCAGACCTGGCTCGTAGATCGGCACCCGTCCGCGACGTAGGCCACGAATCTTGCGTTCGTCGACATCCACACACACCACGTCGTTGCCGGTCTCCGCAAGACAGGCTCCGACGACCAGACCGACGTATCCGGTGCCAACGACCGTGATTTTCATGCGCTAGAGGTCCGTCGTGAGGGCCAGTGTTGAGTGCTGAGGAGCACCATCGGCTAAGTGCGCCACCGGCCCGATTCCCGAAAACCTCTAACCGTAACACCCACCCCGTGATGCTGTCAAGATGTTGATGTACAAGGAGTTGTGTGATTTTCGAAGACCCCAGACCCGCCGTCATCCGTGTGTTACGATGCCTGATGTCGTGCCAGCGCCGCCGCTCCTCAGACCGATGAGGGACGGGCCGCTAGCCGGAGTCATGCGGAGAGCCCCGCCACGCCGAGGAGCCGGCGCCGGGCACCACAAACCGCCCTGACGGAACGAATCGCCCCCGGAATCGTGCGGATTCTCATCGACTACCGCCCCGCGCTGCGCCATCGAACGGGGGTAGGGCTCTGGGTGGCCCGACTGGTCGAGGCGCTCGCCGAGCGCCGGGGAACCGACGCGCAGATCACGGTCTTCAGCAGTTCCTGGAAAGACCGCCTGGTCACGACGCTCCCGGCAGGTGTCATCGGGGTCGACCGTCGTGTGCCCGTCGGGATGCTGAACTGGCTCTGGCATCACGGCGAGTGGCCTGCCGTCGAATCCCTGGCCCCCGGCACGTTCGATGTCGTGCACTCGCCGTCGCCACTGCTGATCCCGACCCGGCGCGCCGCGCGCCTGATCACCATCCACGACGTTGACTTTCTCCGCCATCCCGAACGTGGCGCACGGGAAATCCGACGGGACTATCCGGTGCTGGCGCGTGCGCACGCCCACCGGGCGGACGGCGTCATCGTGCCGTCGGCGCACACCGGCGACGAGGTAGCCCGCAGACTCGAGGTTCCACGCGACCGGATCGTCGTCTGTCCCAACGGCGCTCCCGACTGGCCAGCCCGCCCCAGGCCGCCCGCCACGGGACACCTCCTGTTTGTCGGCACCATCGCCCCCCGAAAGAACGTCGATCGGCTGCTCACGGCGTACGAGCAGGTGCGCGAGCGTCGACCGCACACGCCGCCTCTGGTGCTCGCCGGCCAGTCGACGCCCGAGTCGAGCCAGACGCTCGCCCGTCTCACCCGCTCGCCGCTGGCCGGGCACGTCCGGCACGAGGGCTATGTCGATGAGCGGCAGCTCCGGACGCTGTACGAGGAGGCGGTCCTACTCGTGCTGCCGTCGCTCGATGAGGGTTTCGGGATTCCGGCGCTCGAAGCCATGACGATCGGGGTTCCGGTCATCGCGGCTGCGCGCGGTGCACTCTCGGAGGTGGTCGGTGACGCGGGCCTGCTCGTCGATCCACTCGACGTGTCCGCGCTGGCCGCCGCCCTCGAGCGGGTGCTGAGTGACGACCAGCTGCGAGATCGGCTGTCGGTGGCTGGCCGCGCTCGGACACGCCGGTTCAGCTGGCGTGCATCGGCCGACGCGTTGATTGGCGCCTATGGCCAGGCCATCGAGCGCCGGCGGGAGACAGCCAATGCGCATCGGCATTGACGCGCGCGAGCTGCTGGGGCGGCGCACCGGTGTGGGTCGTTATCTAGCGGATCTGTGCACGGTGTGGCGACGGCTCCCGTCCCTCGGGGCCCATCGATTCGTGCTGTATGCGCCAGCACCGGGGCAGAACCCGTCTGTGCTGGGCCCACCGTTCGACACCGGTCCGCCCGGCCCCTTCAGGTACCGAGCGGTCCCCGGTGCGGGTGATAGCTGGTGGGAACAGACCCGCCTGGCGGCGGCCCTCAACGAAGACGAGCCCGACGTGCTCTTCGCCCCGGGGTATTCGGCGCCCCTGAGGATCCGCGTGCCGGTCGTGCTGACGATTCACGACATCTCCTTCGAGACCCACCCGGAGTGGTTTTCCTGGCGCGAAGGTCTCCGCCGGCGGTGGTTCACGCGGCACGCCGCACGGCGCGCCGCACGGATCATCGCGGTGTCCGGTTTCACCCGCGACGAGGTGGTCGCCCATCTCCGGCTCTCGCCGGCTCGGATCTCGGTGGTCTGGTCAGGTATCCACCGCCCCACGCAGGTGGCAGGTCTGGCCCGCGAGCCCCTCGTGCTCTTCGTCGGTTCGATCTTCAACCGTCGACACATTCCGGCACTCATACAGGCGTTCGCCCGCGTCGCGGTCCGGGTGCCGGCGGCGCGCCTGGTTCTGGTCGGCGACAACCGCAGCATCCCACACGAGGATCCCGCCGGGCTGGCCGCCGCAGCCGGGATTGCCGACCGCGTCGCCGTCTGCGCCTATGTCGAGGACGCCGAGCTGGCAAGCCTCTATGCGCGCGCCATGGTCTTTGTGTTTCTCTCCGAGTACGAGGGCTTCGGGTTCCCCCCCTTCGAAGCGATGGCCGCCGGCGTGCCCACGGTTGTCGGCGACACGCCGGTCGCCCGAGAGCTCTATCTCGATGCGGCGTGGCGGGTGAACGTAGGCGACGTCCCCGGCATCGCAGGCGCCATCACCGCGTTGCTCGAGAACGCGGATGCGCGTGCAGCCCTCCTCGCCAGCGCTGCCGAACGGCTCCCCCGCTTTACCTGGGAGCGAGCGGCCGGGGAGACCCTGACGATTCTCGACCGCGCGGGGCGCCAGCCGTGACCACCCTCACGATCGTCATCGTGAGCTATAACGCCCGGGCCGACCTCGAGGCCTGCCTCGCAGCGCTCGCCACCCTCCCGCCGACCACCCCGCACCAGATCGTCGTGGTTGACAACGCGTCTTCGGACGGCAGCGCGGGGGTCGCACGGGCCCGCTGGCCGAATGTCACCGTGATCGACGCAGGCGACAACCTCGGCTTCGCTCGCGCGACCAACCTGGGGATTCGCGCCACCGCGAGCGAGCTCCTGCTGCTGCTCAACAGCGACACGCTGCCGTCTTCGGGTGCCATCGACCGACTGGTCGAGACCCTCCGCTCGCGGACAGATGTGGCAGTCGTCGGCCCCCGCCTCGTGGATTCGCATGGCGCGCTGGAAATCTCGTTCGGGTCGATGATGTCGCCGTTCGCGGAGCTGTGGCAGAAGTGCCTCGTCCGCGGACACGCCAGACGGGTGCCGCTGCTTGCACAGCTGGTCGAGCATCGTGCCCGGACCGAGCGGCGCGTCGACTGGGTCAGTGGCGCCTGTCTCCTCGTCCGGCGGGCCGAGGCGGAGGCGGCGGGATTGCTGGACGAGCGGTTTTTCCTTTACGGCGAGGACGTCGACTTTTGCGCCACCCTGCGTGGTCTGGGACGACATGTCCTCTATACCCCGGCCGTCGAGGTCGTGCATCAGCGGGGCCGTTCCCAGCAACGCGCGCCGGCGGTCGCGGCGACGGCCTATCGTCGGAGCCAGCTTGCCTTCTACAGAAAGCATCATCCCGCGTGGTACCCGGTCCTCCGGGTCTATCTCCGCGTGCGCGGCAAGCTCCCCCCAGGCGAATAGAACCATTCCGGCGAAGCTCACCGGTTTCTCCTGCCTCCTGACTTCTTTATCCCGGGCGGATGACAGGGCCGTTGCGGTCATCCGCGCTAGAATCTCCCAGTGTCCAGAGTCAGGAGCTCGCGGAGAATTCTTCGGAGCGCGGCGTCTGGCTGGCACGGCACGACGCGGGAGCATTCCGGTAGTATTCGACCGAGGAGCAACGCAACCAGGCGGGATGCCCCGCCCGGAGAATATTCGCGAGCACCTGATTCGGAACACTAGATGCGGATCGCGATCGACGTTCGGAAGCTGCACGACTTCGGCGTCGGCACCTA
Organism: Acidobacteriota bacterium; assembly: GCA_015659035.1. Classification (GTDB taxonomy): domain Bacteria; phylum Acidobacteriota; class Vicinamibacteria; order Vicinamibacterales; family UBA8438; genus NP936. The sequence continues at coordinate 17,796 of DQNS01000056.1, forward strand.
TGTGCGAAATCTCGTACGCTGGCTCGCGCGTCTGGACCAAGAGTCCGAGTATGTCCTCCTCTGCCGCCGTGAGGACTGCGAAGACATCGAGCAGCTCGGTCACAACTTTCGTCCTATGCCCGACCGCTCGGCTAACTACTCGATCGCCGAGCAGTTCACCGTGCCGCTCGATCTCGCTCGCGCGCGGGCGGATCTCTTTCATGCCCCGCACTACGTGCTGCCGGCGCTGACCCCGTGCCGATCGATCGTCACCATCCACGACTGTATCCACCTGATGTTTCCGCAGTATCTGCCTGGGCGTCTCGCCCACACCTACGCGCGGGTCGCCTTCTGGCTCGCCGCGAACCGCTCGGCCCGCATCCTGACGGTGTCGGAGGCCTCCAAGCGCGACATCCTCCGGTTCTTTTCGATCCCGTCGGATAAGGTCGACGTCATCTACAACGCGATCGACGATCGATTCAGCCTCCCTCCAGACGACGCTCAGATGACACGCGTCCGCGACCGCTATCAACTGCACGACCGGTTCCTGCTCTACGCCGGCAACGTCAAGCCCCACAAGAACGTCGAACGTCTCATCGACGCCTTCGCCCGGCTGCGGCAGGACGGATTCGGCGACATCAAATTGCTGATCACCGGAAGTGAGGTCTCACGATACGCCACCCTGCGCCACGCCGTGCACCGCTACAACCTGCACAAGCACGTGCGGTTTCTCGGCTTTCTCACCACCGACACCCTGGCGACCCTTTACCACCTGGCCGACGCCTTCGTGTTTCCGTCCCTCTACGAAGGGTTCGGTCTCCCGCCCCTCGAGGCGATGGCCAGCGGCACCCCGGTGCTCACCTCGAACGTCTCGTCACTCCCGGAGGTGGTGGATGATGCGGCGCTGCTGGTCGACCCCTACGACCCGGAGTCAATCGCGAACGGCATGCGACAGATCCTGTCCGACGACGCGATGCGTGAACGGCTCGTCAGTCGCGGTCGTACGCGCGCAGCCTGCTTTTCCTGGGAAGAGTCGGTCAAGCGGGTCCTGACGATCTACCGGCAGGTGGCCGCATAGCCATGACGCAGGCCCCTGACCCCGGGCCCGCGACCACCCCGCGCCGTGTGGCACTCGTGCACGACTGGCTGACCGGCATGCGCGGCGGCGAGCGGGCACTCGAGGCGATCTGCGAGCTGTTTCCAGACGCCACGCGTTTCGCGCTGCTTCACGTCCCGGGCTCGGTGTCTGAGACGATCGAGGCTCGCCCGACACGCACGTCGTTCATCCAGTGGTTGCCGAGATCGCATCGTCACTACCGCCTGTTGCTCCCGCTGTTTCCAATGGCCGTGGAGCAGTTCGACCTCGACGACTTCGATCTGATCATCAGCACGAGTCATTGCGCCGTCAAGTCGGTCGTGCCACCCGGCCGCACCCCGCACCTGTGTTATTGCTTCACCCCGATGCGCTACGCCTGGGACCAGTTCGACGCCTATTTCGGACCGGACCGGGTGGGCGCCGGCGTCACCCGGATGTTCCGATGGGGCCTGAGCACGATGGCCCGGTGGGACGTCGCCACGGCCGGGCGGGTCAACCGCTATGTCGCCATCTCTCAGTATGTTGCGGGGAGAATACGCCGATACTATAATCGAGACGCCAGCGTCGTCTATCCGCCTGTGGACACGGCGCTCTTCCAGCCGAGTGGAAAGCCCCCGGGTGCGTATCTCCTTATTGTGTCGGCGCTGGTGCCATACAAGCGCGTCGATCTGGCGATTCGCGCCTGCGCGCTGGCCGGTGCCCCGCTTCGTATCGTGGGGAGTGGGCCGGAGCTGGCCCGGTTGCGCGACGCGGCCGGGCCGAGCGTCGAGTTCCTCGGGTCCCTGTCCGACGAGCAGGTGCGCACGGCGTATCAGGACGCCGCGGCCGTCCTGCTGCCCGGGATCGAAGACTTCGGTATCGTCCCGGTCGAGGCGCAGGCGTGCGGACGCCCGGTCATCGCACTGGCACAGGGGGGTGCCTGCGAAACGGTCGTCGACGGCAGCACCGGTATCCTCGTGACAGAACCGACTGACACCGCCTTCGCCGCCGCGATCGACCGAGTCCGGCGTGATCGGTTCGACGCCACCGCCATCCGGCAGCATGCGGTCCGTTTCTCCCGCGAGCGATTCCAGGCGGCGTTCAGACAGCAGGTCCACCAGGTGATGCGCGAACCAACAGAGCGGGTTGCACCGTGAGACAGCGAGGTCGCGCAGTCGTGATCAGCCAGGCGGTGATCGACGGGATCATCGGCGTGAGCATGTTCATGGCCGCCTACCTGCTGCGGTTCGAGACCATCCTCCCGATGCCAAAGGGCCAGCCGGCGATCGGGTTCTATCTGGAAATGGCCCCGTTCATCGGGCTGCTCCTCCCATTCGGACTCTGGGTGCAGGGCGCTTATCGCATCCGTCGCCTCCGGTCTCGGGTGGACGACTTTTTCACCGTGCTCGTGGGCAGCGTGATCGCGGTCGTCGTCGGGATCGCGGGCACGCTCTACATTCAGACCTATTGGGTGCCACCGGCGCTGAAAGCACAAGGCGCCTACGAAGTCTCGCAACTGGTCTGGGCTCTGTTCCTCACGCTGAGTGTCGTCTGCGCCTACGCGCCCCGCGCCACCGTGCGCGCGGTGCGCGAGCGCCGCTGGCGGAACGGGGTCGGGCTGAAGCGCATCCTGATCGCCGGGACGAGTGATGTAGCGCGCCACGTCGTGGACAAGATGCTGCAGCACGGCGAGCTCGGGTACCGGATTGTCGGTTTCGTGGACGACCTGGCCGGTGGCGACCATCTTGGCTACCGCGGGCTACCGCTGCTCGGCACACTCTCCGAGGTCGAGGACATATTCCGCCGGGAGCAGGTGGACCAGCTGTATGTCGCCCTCCCGCTCGACGAGCACGTCAAGATGCTTGACCTGATCGAGGTGGCCAACCGGGAATGCATCGACGTCAAGGTGGTGCCGGACCTTCTCCAGGTCATCGCCCTCCGTGCGCGGCTCGAGGATCTCGATGGCGTCCCGATCATCAACATCAACGATGTGCCGCTCCAGGGGCTGAACAGTGCGGTCAAGCGGGTCATCGATATCGCGATCGCGGCGGTCGCGCTCCTGGTTCTGAGCCTCCCCTTCGCCATCATCGCCGTCCTGATCAGGGCCTCCTCGCCGGGCCCGGTGTTCTACCGGCAGGAGCGGATGGGGCTTGACGGCCGCGGGTTCAGTGTCTACAAGTTCCGGTCGATGCTGGAAGATGCGGAACGCGACACCGGGCCTGTCTGGACACGCAAGGACGACCCACGGCGCACGCCGCTTGGCCGTGTGCTACGGCGGTTCAGTCTCGACGAGCTCCCCCAGCTTTGGAACGTGGTGCGCGGGGACATGTCGCTCGTCGGTCCCCGACCGGAGCGGCCGTTCTTCGTGGAGCAGTTCAAGCAGCACGTTCCGCAGTACATGCTGCGGCACAAGGTGAAGTCCGGGATGACCGGGTGGGCGCAGGTCAACGGCTGGCGGGGCGACACCTCGATCGAGAAACGGATCGAATACGATCTCTACTACATCGAGAACTGGTCGGTCAGCCTGGACTTCAAGATCCTCTGGCTGACCGTCATCCGCGGGTTCTTCCACCGCCACGCCTATTAGAGAAGTACGCCAAGGCGTCAGAAGTCAGAAGTCAGGAGGAAGCCGGTGGGCTTCGCCAGTGTCCTGACGGCGTGGCTCGCGTGATGAGGCCCTGGCGCGGCGCCCGGTTGGCCAGGCGCGACGAGGGAACAACTTGGGTATTTGTGACCGAGAAGCAACGCCGCCAGGCGGGATGCCCTGCCGGGGGATCATTGCGCGAGCTACCCCGTCCGGACACTAGCGTCTCCCTGGACGTCTCCAATCCACACATGAGCGCACGAGTGGTCATTACCGGCGCCGCCGGTTTCATCGGCTCCCATCTGACCCAAACCCTGCTCGATCGCGGCCATGCCGTGGTCGGCATCGACAATCTCCTCACCGGGGACGTGGCCAACATCGCGCCCTTCGTAAACCGCGATTTCTTGTTCATCGAGCACGACATCACCAACTACATCCACCTCGACGGTCCGGTCGACTTCGTGCTGCACTGGGCGAGTCCAGCCAGCCCGATCGACTACCTCGAGGTTCCGATCCCGACCCTCAAGGTCGGTGCCCTCGGCACCCACAAGGCGCTCGGTCTGGCGAAGGCCAAGAACGCCACGTTCGTCCTGGCGTCCACATCGGAGGTCTACGGGGACCCACTCGAGCACCCGCAGAAGGAAAGCTACTGGGGAAATGTGAACCCGATCGGCCCGCGGGGCGTGTATGACGAGGCCAAGCGGTTCGCCGAGGCGATGACCACCGCCTACCACCGGTATCACGGCCTCGACGCGAAGATCGTCCGGATTTTCAACACTTACGGGCCGCGGATGCGTGTTCGCGATGGCCGTGCCGTGCCGAACTTCATCGCGCAGGCGCTACGCGGAGAGGACCTGACGGTCTACGGCACCGGCCGTCAGACCCGCAGTTTCTGCTACATCAGCGACCTGGTGGACGGAATCCTACGACTGATGCACTCAGATACGCACGACCCCGTGAACATCGGAAACCCACAAGAGATGACGGTTCTCGAGATCGCCACCGAGATCATCGCGCTGACTGGGTCGCGTAGCCGGATCGTCCATCAAGCGCTCCCGGTCGATGACCCGAGAGTGCGTCAACCGGACATCAGCCGCGCCCGGGCGCTGCTCGACTGGGAGCCGAGCGTCTCGCTGAGGGACGGCCTCACCCGCACGATCGAGTACTTCCGGCAGAAACTAGCCGACGCCCCACCTGCCGGGTAGAGACGTCGTCGGCTAGAACCTGAAACAGAAGCTGGCGAAGCCCGCCGGCTTCTCCTGCCTCCTGTCTCTTTGGGCTCAAATCTCAGGCCGACCGGGTGTCCGTGACGTGCGAGCCGGCGCTGCCGATCTTGCTGCGTCGGTTCTTGATGCCTCGCTAGACATCGTTGAGCACGCGGGACGCGTGCGCGATGTAGTGCAGACCGGAGATGAGCGTGACACCCAACGTGGCGTAGATCGCCACGTCGACCAGCGCCGAGGGCCGCCCCAGCCAGTTGAAGTACATCGTCACGGCGGCGGTCAGGAGATACACCAGCGTGGCCAGTTTGCCCAACAGGGTCGGTTGGAACGTCCGGCGCCCAATCGAGAGATTCACGATGGCGACCGTGACCACGATGATGACGTCGCGGCTGATCACGAGCACGGTCAGCCAGATTGGCAACCGGTTGGGCAGGTCGAGACTGGGTATCGTGAGCACGACGAACGTGGAAATCAACAGCAGCTTATCGGCCATCGGGTCCAGCAGCGCGCCCAGCGTGGTCCCCTGGCCCCACCATCGCGCGAGGATTCCGTCGAGTGCGTCCGTGAGTCCTGCGCCGACGAGGACAACCAGCGCCCACCCGTTCAACCCGTAGACGACCAGGATCACCAGCGCCGGTATCAGCAGCATCCGCAGCAGCGTGAGCTGATTCGCGACCGTCAGCACCGACATGATCCGACTAAAGGCCCCCCACCAGATCACCGAGCCGGCCAATCGCCGTCATGACTTCGGCGCCGCTCACCGGTCGGCCCGGTTGAAACATGTTCTGCTCGAGCGGCGGCAGCACCCCCGCCGCCACGGCTTCTGCCGCCGCGGGATAACTCAGATGGCCGGGCGCCAGGTCGGAGAAGCTGGTCCGCGCCGCGACGGGAGGCGACGGGGCATCGCCGGCAGGGAAGTGCAGCACCCGGACCGCGACCCGCGCCAGGTCCGCTCGCGTGACGACCTGCTCCGGCTGGAACCGGTAGTTGGTATCTGGCTCCATGATGCCGGCCCGCGCGACGCTGAGTATCCAGCCATATCCCCAGTGGTCGCGGGCATCGGTGATGATCGTCGTGCGGCCGGCAGCCGCGTCAGCCAGGAACGTCTCGAAGTGCACCCCGATCACGGCCGCCAGCTGTCCCCGTGTGATCGTCTCCGCGGTCTCGATTTCACGGTACTCCGGCGGCAGGCTCGCCGCCCGCCGCCGTGCCTCCAAATCGGCCAGTCCCCGCGCGGTGTCCTCCCCGGGCTCGATGGCGTGGGCCCGTTGCAAAGCCTGCTCCGCCCGGTCGAGATCTCCCCTGGCGAGGTAGATCTCGGACATCAATACCCACGGCGCCACGACGTTGGAGTCGAGCTCGGCGGCGCGACCGAGCTGCTCGAGCGCCGCATCCGTGTCGCCCAGGCGGAGCTCGACCTCGGCCAGCTCGATGTGGAGGAACCCACTCTCCGGAGAAGCTGCGATCACCCGTTCGTACGCCGCCCTGGCCTCGGCGTCCCGTCCCGCCGCACCGGCCGCCCGCGCCCGCGCCACCTGGTCCATGAGTCCGACGAATCGTAGCTCCGCCACCCGCTGGCGCAACGACGTCAACCCCGGATCCGCCAGCAGCGCCGCCTGGAAGCTCTCGATCGCCTCGTCCACCCGGTCGCCGACCAGCAGCGCCTCGCCATGCCCCAGTAGCGCCGGCAGATACGCGGGGCTCTGCGCGAGCACCTGCTCAAAGCGCGCGACCGCCGCGTCGGCCTGTCCCCGGGCCAACCCGACGAACCCCAGCCCGGCGCCGGACGGATGGAACCCCGGGCTGCTCCGCAACGCTGCGCTGAACCCCCGCTCCGCCGCGTCGAGATCGCCGGCCTGCAGAGACAGCCAGGCACGGTCGTGCTCGGCCGCCGCGGGCGTGCCGAGCAGGTCCTGCGGCACGGTGGGAAACGGGTAGCTTGGGTAGGTCGGCGTCGTGACGACCGGGACACGTGTGGCGCAACTGGCCAGGACGTGCCCGCACAGGACCACGACCACCAGCGCCCGTACCCAGTTTCTCACTCCGCGCCCATCCTGAGACCGACGTTCCCGATCAGGTAAGGCTGCAGACGACGCAACGTCCGTCGTGGCACATGGGCCTCGATCGAGACTCGCCCGCACTGTGTGACGTGAGCCAGCACTCGCCCCGACCGGTAGAGCTCGGTGATCCGGCGCCGGTCGGCCGCGCTGTCATCGTCGAACACCAGGGTGACACGCTCCACATCGAGGGACAGCTGTGAGACCACCAGGTCGATCAGGGCGCCCTTCCCCTGCCCGGTCCGCGCCGACAGCTGCACGGCGTCGGGGTGCCGCCGCCACACTCGCGCGAGCTCGGAGGGATCCGCCGCATCGCACTTGTTGAGCACGTCCACCCGCGGCACCGCACCCGCCCCGATCTCCTCCAGTACGCGGCGGACGGCGGCGCTCTGACGGTCGATGGCCGGGCTGGTCACGTCGATCACGTGTACGAGCAGGTCGGCTCCGATTACCTCTTCCAGCGTGGCGCGGAACGCCGCCACGAGATCGTGCGGCAACCGGTCGATAAAGCCGACCGTATCGGCAACCAGCAACCGCCGCGCGTCGGGCAGCTTCATCGGCCGCACCAGCGGGTCGAGCGTGGCAAACACCGCGGCGGACGGCTGTGGCCCGCCGCGGGTCAACAGGTTGAACACGGTTGTCTTGCCCGCGTTCGTGTACCCCACGAGCGCCACCGTCGGCACCGAGACCTTGTGCCGGCGCTCGCGCGCCTGCGTCCGGCGGCCCCGCACGATGTCGAGCGCGCGCCCCAGCGTCCCGATCCGCCGGCGAATCCGGCGGCGGTCGGTCTCGAGCTTTGTCTCGCCCGGTCCCCGGGTTCCGATACCGCCGCCGAGCCGCGACAAGGCCATGCCGGCGCCGACCAACCGGGGCAGCAGGTACTTGAGCTGCGCCAGCTCGACCTGCAACTTCCCCTCCCGCGTCCTGGCCCGCGAGGCGAAAATGTCGAGGATGAGCTGCGTTCGATCGAGCACCCGGCGGTCGAGCGTGCGTTCGAGGTTGCGCAGCTGCCCCGGGCTCAGCTCGTTGTTGAAGATCACGAGATCCGCCCCGGCCTCGTCGCACGCCAGCGCCAGCATCGCGACCTTGCCCCGACCAAGCAACAGCGCCGGGTCCGGCCGACGTCGCTCTTGCAACACCTGCAACACGACCGTCACGCCGGCAGCGGCCGCCAGACCGCGCAGTTCTTCGAGAGAGTGCTCGACATCGACCGGCCGATCGATGCCAAACGCGAGGCCAACAACAGCGGCGCACTCTCGCGCTGGGGATTCGAGAGACGGGCCGCCGTCCATCACGCGAGGGATTGTAGCACGCGGTTCCACGGGACTGCGCCGTCGCGGAGGAGGACGGGGTGCGCGCCGCGCGTGTCCACAATCGTCGACGCCTTGCCCGTCAATCGCCCTCTCTGTTCGAGGATGAGCCCGACCGCCGGGCCAAGTAGCGCGACCACATCCCGACCGGTGGCGCTTGGCGTGATTCCGGCGCGGTTCGCGCTCGTGGCGGTGATGGGATGGCCACCGAGGTCGGCCAGCCGGCGCGCGATGTCGCACCGCGGCACACGTACAGCCAGGGTGCCGTCGGTGGCGTGAACGGCTGGGACGAGCGCGGTCTCGGGGTCGAAGACGAGGGTGAGGGCACCTGGCCAGAACCGTCGAGCCAGCCGGCGTCCCATCGATGGGAGTGCCCCCAGACAGGACTCCACCTGTTGCAGGCTCGCCGCGATCAACAGCACACCGACACCGTGCGCGCGGCCCTTCAACCGACACAACCGGTCCACCGCGGCCGCCTGTCGCGGGTCAACTGCGAGCCCGTAGAGGGTGTCGGTGGGATACGCCACGATCCCACCGCTGGCCAGTACGTCGACCGCCGCAGCCAGTGTCGCGGTGTCCGGGTTGTCGCCGATGAGCACCCGCTGGACTTTCATCACGGACTAGTGTCCTGTCCGAGAAATACGCGACACAAATTCCCTGGCGCGGCGCCCGGCCGGCCAGGTGCGACGAAGGAGCAAATTGGGCATTTGTGACCGAGGCGCAACGCCGCCAGGCGGGATGCCCCGCCTGGAATATTTCGCGTGTTTCTCGGACAGGACACTAGAGGCAGAGCCGTTATTCGACGAAGAGCGGGGTCACGACGCTGGTCGGGATGGCTGGGCTGTTCCTGTCGGCGAAGACAAAGACGTCGACCTCATACGCGCCGGCCTGATCGCTCGTGAACCGGAGCGGTACGGAGAACCGGCCACCCCGCACCGTCGTCAGGACCGTCATCGCGTCCCAGGGTGCGTCGCCGTATCGCGTCGCCCGGAGAATCAGGAACTGATAACGGCCCGGTAGGAGATCGGTATCGATACTCCCCCGCAGCGTGTGTGAAACCCCCGCTGCGACGCGGCTCGGCACCGGGGCGTCGAACACGAGACCTCGCCAGTCACGCGGCCCGAACGGCGCGTCACCGACCGCCAACGTCTGGGTGATCTTCGGGGTGCCCGCGTCGGCGCGGGTATCGATGTCCGTCCGCAGCGTGACACGGTTCCCGGTCGCTTCGGCAAACGACCTATACCCATCGTAGGACCGCGTGCCCGTGGCGGCCGCCGCACGCTGGGCGTAGAAGTTGTAGTAGTCCATCTCCATCTGGGAGATGAGCTCGTCAGACACGACGACGAACGCCTGGCGCCACTCTGTGAATGACGGCCCGCGCCGGGAACCCAACGCCGCCATGATCTGGTTGATGTTCACCGTGTGCTGCGCGCCCGTCACCGGCGTGCCGACCGCGGGCGCCCGCGCCCTGTCCCGGCTGAACTGCGCCTGGTCGGCGAACACGGTGACATCGGGAACCACCGCCGGCTCGAGAAACCCCATGCGATACAGCTGCAGCGGGTGAAACGTGACCGGCGCCTTCGTCCGCGCGATTCGATACGTGTCGTTCGCGCCCACGACAGCCGGCGGGATACGCTCGACCTCGCGCGTGCCCTTGAGGACGGCGCCGATCAGCGTCGCCCCGCCACCCAGCAACGGCGTATGGCGCGCCGGCTGGCGCCCCGCCGCCGCCACACCCGCGATCCCCGCCAGGTTGGTCTCGTCCCCCCAGTGATGGGCGATCTGGTGCACGGTCGTCTCATGCTGACCGGCGAATCCCGCCGCATAGAGCTGGACCGACCGTAGCGTCCGGCTTCCGTAGGCCGCCTGTTTGTCAACCAGCGCCGCCCCGATACCCTTCACGTCGTTCTTCACATTGATGTTGAACGCCGCATACGAGGCAAACGGCGATCGCCGCGGGATGAACGAGAGCGTGTGATAGGTGTCGGCGAAGTACTGGTAGAACACCTGGGCCGTCTTCTCGAACTCGAACGCCCGCGCGCCGTTCAGGACCTGCGTGTCGCCGAAACCGGGCACCACGATGTTCACGACGTGGCTGGCATACTGGGCAACCGGCACGGACTCCTCCGTCGGTGTGACCGCCGGCACGTCACCCACCACCTCCGCCACGACGCGGATGGTCCCGGTCTCGGTCGGTGTCAGGATGCGCGGGAACTGCTCGTAGGCGAGCGGCATGTTGTCCAACAGCGGCGACACCGCCCGGGCGCCTCGGAACCGGGCAAGCCGGATCGGCGCACCACAGGCGAACCCCGGCCGCGGGACCGCCGTCGGCAGCGACCCCGCCGCCGGCACCCCCCGCTGTCCCGAGCTCGACACGGCGCCGCAGAGCGTCAGCACCGCGACCGTCACGAGCATCCACTCGCGTCGCACTCTAGACATCTCCTAAGGTCGAAGTTGTAACGCGTGAGGCAAAGTTCTCATGACAGGCGGAGATGTCTAGAATTGAATCTTGACGTTCGAACCTTCCCGCAGACGTAGGGTGTCGATAAACTGGATGCGCCGCGGGGTGGTCTGCATGACCAGGGAGCTGGTGCGCACGCCGTCCCCGAAGAAGCGAACTCCTTTCATCAGCGTGCCGTCGGTCACCCCGGTCGCCGCAAACACGAGCTGCGTGCCGCTGGCCAGATCGGTCGAGCGATAGACCCGGTTCATGTCGGTGATGCCCATCGCGCGGCACCGCTCCTCCTTCTCTGGCGTGTCAACGACGAGTCGCGCCAGGATCTCTCCGTTCAGACACCGCATTGCTGCCGCCACCAGCACCCCTTCGGGAGCACCGCCGGTCCCGATAACGGCGTGCACCCCGCTGCCCCGCACCGCGGCGGAGATGCCGGCCGAGAGATCACCATCGCCGATCAACTGGATCCGAGCACCCGTCTCCCGGATCTCCGCGATCAGCCGCTCGTGCCGGCTGCGGTCGAGCACGACCACGACCAGATCCTGAACCCGCCGCCCGAGGCACTCCGCAATTGCTCCCAGGTTGTCTGCCACCGAGGCGTCCAGGCTCACGGCGTGCTTGGAGCTTGGTCCGACGACGATCTTTTCCATGTAGAGATCCGGGGCGTGCAAGAGACCACCTCGCTCGGCTGCAGCGAGCACCGCGATCGCATTCGGGGAGCCGGTCGCGCACAGGTTGGTTCCCTCGAGGGGGTCGACGGCGATATCGATTTCCACCAGCGGTCCCACTTTCCCACCCGATGCCGCATGCGCCAGGCCAACCCGTTCGCCGATATAGAGCATCGGGGCCTCGTCACGCTCCCCCTCTCCAATCACGACCCGGCCGTCGATCGGCACCTTGTCCAGCGTCTCGCGCATCGCTTCGACCGCCACCTGGTCCGAGCCGTGCCGATCCCCCTGTCCCATCGTGCGCGCGCAGGCGATGGCCGCCCGCTCCACCACCTCCAGGAACGCCGAGCTTAGATCCGAACCAGTCTTTTTCCCGTTGCTATCACTCATACAGATGTCTTCACCTCTGCTATCGCCGTGTGACCCGGACCGGCGCCCCGTAGTCGATTCCGAGACGCTCCATCGCACTGGCGGCGTTGGCGGCTATCTCCAGGTGATCGGTGCTTCCGAACAGCGCACAGATCTCGTCAACCCCGATGTCGGCGAACGTCTCCACCAGCCGCCCAACCGAGTGGCCTCCTACCTCGATCTCGATCTCGCCGCCCGACGCCAGGCGGTCGAACGCCGTGCGGCCGATGTTCGTCACGAGGTTGCCGAACCGGTCAATGCGCAGCACCCTGCCGTCGATACCCTCGTCGCTGACCTGAATGACCGGGATGTCGATCGACCGGTAGTCGCTCACCGATCGGCCCAGCGCCGACAACTGAATCCCCTTCGCAAGCCAGGCCGCCGCCGGCGCAAATCGATCTCGTCCCTCGAAGGTACGACTGACGGTAGGTCTCGCGTACCGACGCTCGCTCAGCTCGACCACACGTGTGGGTGGCATCTGCTGGAAGACGGCCGTCAAGACGCCGTTGTCCGGCGCCACGAACCGATAGTCCCCCGTGTCGGCCGCCAGCCCCCGGCGGGCCGAGCCGACCCCTGGATCGACCACCACCAGAAAGACACAGCCTCTCGGAAAGAACGGGCAGGCGGCCGCCAGCTCGAGCGCGGCGAACTGCAGGTCGTGGGGCGGGACGTCGTGCGATATGTCGACCAGCGTCGCGTCGGGACAGATCCCCAGGATCACGCCCTTCATCGTGCCGGCGTAGTGATCGCGGCTACCAAAATCGCTGAGCAACGCAATAATTGGACGAGCCATGTTTTCTGGGGGGACGCGGACCGATTATCCGAGCGCCCCGATGGTGTCACCACGAGTGTGGGACAGTGCTGTGCGGGCCGATACGCCGAGCCTGTTGCCGCTAGCGGCCGGCGGTGGCCGATGCGGGCGCCTTGGCCGCCGCCGTGGCCTGCGGTTGCGTCTGGTCCTGCGGCTTGGCCGCGGAGCCGGGCTTCTCTTCGCCCTTCGGCCTCACGCCACGCTGCATGTCGATCTTGCCGCGGAACCGGGCGCCTTCGGCGATGGCGACCCGGGGCGCGAGGATGTCCCCCTCCACCGCGCCGGTGTCGCGAATCCACACCTTGTCGCTGGCCTTGATGTTGCCCACGACCTCACCCAGCACCACGACGACTTTCGCGAATATCTGTGCCCTGATGCGACCGTGCGGCCCGACGGTGAGAACGTGCTGCTCGAGCTCGATCCGGCCTTCGACCTGCCCCTCGACGGTCAGGTCCTCACTGCCGCTGAGTTCGCCCTTGATCAAGACCGACTTGCCGATGTTCACGACGTCGCGGTCGCCCGCTCGACCCGCCGCGCGCACACCGCCCACGCCGGTGGCGGTGATGTCGGCCGCCGGGGCCGGGTTCACCGGTTTGACCGCCTCTTCCCGCTTCCACATGACCGCATCTCCACCCACATGGTCGATCGGGCTGCGTCCCGTTCTCACGCTCGACCATGCCGCTGGCCGCACTCGAGCGGCGAGAATGTACGGATCCGTCACATTCGCCGCCAGGGCGCTCTGACCAACGCCGTCTAGCGAAGCGGAGCCCGCGCGTTCGAGGGCGGAGCTTCGCGAGATGAGGGCACAGTATACGAAAGCCTCCAGAGCGTGTCCACCGGCCGTTCCGGCCCGTTTTCTCAGCGGCTCACGCTGCCCCGCGCCCGCAACCGCTCCCCGGGTGCACTAAGATCAAGACGACGATGCGGATTTATCTCGACCACAACGCGACAACACCGGTCGCCCCAGAGGTGGCCGACGCCATGGCCACGGCGCTGCGCACCACCTTCGGCAACCCGTCGAGCCTGCATCGGCACGGACAAGAGGCCAAAACCGCCCTCGACGAGGCCCGGACGGCGGTCGCCCGGCTCCTGGGCGCGGCGCCGACCGAGATCGTGTTCACGTCCGGGGGCTCCGAGTCGGACAACCTGGCGATTCGCGGCGCCGCCGTGGCGCTCGCCGGCGGCAAGCGTCGCCATCTGGTGGCGAGCGCGATCGAGCACGAGGCGGTGCTGCAGACCCTGAAGGCGCTGTCAAAGCAGGGCTGGACCACCACGCTCGTGCGGGTCGACGCCAGCGGGGTCGTGACACCCGAGCAACTTGCCGAGGCGATCACGGACCAGACCGCGCTCGTGTCTGTCATGCACGCCAATAACGAGATCGGCACCATTCAGCCGATCGCGGACCTGGCGCGGCTGGCGCACGCTCGAGGCGCCGTCTTCCACACCGACGCGGTCCAGTCGGTCGGCAAGCTGCCGGTCGATGTGCGCGCACTCGACATCGACCTGCTCTCGCTCTCGGCCCACAAGCTCAACGGCCCCAAGGGCGTCGGGGCGCTCTGGGTGCGCCGCGGTACTCGGCTCACATCGCAGACGACCGGTGGCAAGCAGGAGCGGAATCGCCGCGCCGGCACCGAAAACGTGCCCGCCATCGTCGGTCTTGGAGCCGCGGCGCGGCGGGCCCTCGACAAGGGCTCGGCGGAGACGGACCGCGTGGCGGCGCTCCGCGATCGGCTCGAACGCGGCATCCTGGCCGGCGTCCCCGGCACGGTGGTCAACGGTGACCCGGCGCGGCGTGTCCCCAATACCTGCAATATCAGCTTCGACCGGGTCGAAGCCGAATCGCTCCTCATCGCACTCGACCTCGACGACGTCGCCGTGTCGACCGGCTCCGCCTGTTCCTCCGGCACCCTCGAGCCGTCTCATGTCCTTCGCGCGATGGGGTTTTCGCCGCACCGAACTCAGAACTCGATCCGGTTCAGCCTGGGTCTCGGCAACACCGCTGACGAGGTGGACCGCGTGGTCGCGGTGCTGCCCGGCATCGTCGACCGGCTGCGGGCGCTGACCCGCCGCGGGCCTCGCCCGGCCGCCCCCGGCAGGTGAACACGATGCGTGTCGTGGTCGCCATGTCGGGAGGCGTCGACTCGTCGGTCGCCGCGGCACAACTGGTCGAGGAGGGCCACGACGTCATCGGGCTCTCGATGCAGCTCTACGACCAGCAGGCGGGCGAACGACAGTTCGGCGGATGCTGCTCACTCGATGACCTGCACGATGCGCGACGCACGGCCGCCACGCTCGGCATCCCGCACTACATGATGAACTTCGAGCGGCAGTTCGATGCCGCGGTCGTCTCGCCGTTCGTCCGGGCGTATGCCGCCGGTCGCACCCCGATCCCCTGTGTACAGTGCAACGGCGAGCTAAAGTTCGCGCAACTGCTGGACCGCGCCGCCGCCTTCGGCGCCGACGCCGTGGCGACCGGCCACTACGCGCGTCTCGACCGCGACACCGACCCGGACCGGATCCTGCTGCGTCGTGGACTCGACCCCGGCAAGGACCAGTCGTATTTCCTGTTCACGCTGACCCAGGCGCAGCTGGCCCGGGCGCTCTTTCCGGTGGGGCACCTGCACAAGGATGAGGTACGCGCCTACGCCCGCGCACGCGGCCTCGCCGTCGCCGACAAACCCGACAGCCAGGAGCTGTGCTTTGTCGCGGATGGGAACACGGCCCGTTTCGTGGAGGAGCGGCTACCGGCGCGTGCCCGTGCCGGGCCGATTCGAGACCAACAGGGACGACAGGTCGGCGACCACGCCGGTATTCACCGCTTCACGGTCGGCCAGCGAAAGGGTCTGGGCCTCTCGACCAGCGTCCCACTCTACGTCCTGTCGATCGACGCCGCGCAGAATGCGCTCACCGTCGGTCCCCGGCCCGCGCTAGACCGGACCCGGTTGACCGCGTCGTCGGTCAACTGGATTGCCGGCGCCCCACCGTGCTCGCCGTGCCCGGTCACCGCTCGCATCCGCCACCGGCATCCCGATGCTCCGGCCACCGTGGAGCCGCTTCCTGACAACCGGGCGGCGGTGGTCTTCGAGACGCCGCAATCCGCGGTCGCGCCCGGTCAGGCGGTTGTCTTCTACAACGGCGACACCGTGCTCGGCGGCGGCTGGATTGATTGACGGATGCTCTCAAGGAGACAGGAGGCAGGAGGGGGCTGCAGGGCTTCGCCAGCTTCTGGTTCGGAGACGGGAATGACGTCGACGGCTCGTCATGCGAGGCACCGCCCCGGTCGCCCACCCCAGGCCCTCGATTCCCGCAATCCGACATTCTTGGCGCCCTGCCGACTAACAGAATGTCGACGACGCCCTCAGGTCTCTTCTGTTTTCTGTCTCCTCCGGTATCAAAGCGCCTCCAGATACCGCTCGGCGTCAATCGCGGCCATACAGCCGGTACCGGCGGCCGTAATCGCCTGGCGATACACGTGGTCCTGCACATCACCGCAGGCGAAGACGCCGCGTACGCTGGTGCGGGCCCCGTCCGCAGCGACGATGTAGCCGTTGGCGTCGAGATCGAGCTGCCCCGCAAACAGGCCGGTGTTGGGTGTGTGCCCGATCGCGACGAACAGCCCCTCGACCGCCAGTTCCGTGGTCTCGCCGGTCTTGTTGTTGCGCAGCACCACACCGGTCACCACCCCCTGGTCGACGTCCTTCACCTCGGCCAGCTCGGTATTCCATTCGAAGGTGATCTTCGGGTTGGCAAACGCCTTGTCTTGCATGATCTTCGACGCACGCAGCTGCTCGCGCCGGTGCAGCACCGTGACCTGCGACGCGAACTTCGTCAGGAAGATCGCTTCTTCCATGGCCGAGTCGCCCCCCCCGACCACGGCGATCGGCTTGTCGCGGAAGAAGTAGCCGTCACAGGTCGCGCAGGTGGACACGCCGTGCCCCATCAGCGTCCGCTCCGACGGCAGCCCCAGCAGCCGCGCCGATGCCCCGGTGGCAAGGATGAGCGCCTTCGTCTCCTGCATTGCGGTACCCAGCCGCACGATGAACGGCTGCGACCCGAGCTCGACCGCCGTGACGTCCCCGTTGATGATCTCGGTGCCGAACCGCTCCGCCTGCGCGCGCATCTCGGCTATCAGGTCCGGCCCCATGATCCCGCCTCGATACCCGGGGAAATTCTCCACCATGGTGGTCAGCATCAACTGACCGCCCGACTCCAGCCCCTCGATCAGCAGGGGCGCCAAGTTCGCCCGGGCGGCATAGAGCGCCGCCGTGAGCCCGGCCGGACCAGACCCGATGATGATCACATCGCGCATGCGTTCACTCCCCCCGCTCGCCATCGGCCTCGCGCCGGCGATCGATGACCTTCCTGTACTCGTGGACATAGGCCGCGGCCGAGGCGTCCCAAGAAAAGTCCTGCCGCATGCCCGCCTGTTGCAACGCCCGCCAGCGGGCGGGGCGCGCGTAGAGTGCGAGCGCCGCCTCCAGCGCGACCAGCATCGCCGACGATCTGTACTCGTGAAATGTGAACCCGGTGCCGGCGCCCGTGTCCGGGTCGAACGGCCGTACCGTGTCGTCGAGCCCGCCCGTGGCGCGCACGACCGGCACCGTACCGTAGCGCATACTGTACATCTGGTTGAGTCCACACGGCTCGAAGCGTGAGGGCATCAGAAAGAGGTCGGCGCCACCCTCGATCAGATGTGCCAGCCCCTCGTCGAAGCCGACTCGCACCCCGATCCGCGTTGGATGGGCTGCCGCCAGGTCGCGCCACATCTCCTCATAGCGCCGCTCACCGCTGCCCAGGACAACGAACGCCGCGTCCATCGCCGCCAGCGCGCCGCGCCCCTCCCAGACCAGATCGAGTCCCTTCTGACCGACCAACCGGGACACCATTCCGATCAACGGACGCGCCATCGCGGTGGCATCATCCGGGAGTCCATAGCGAGTCAGGACCGCTCGTTTGGCAAACCGCTTCCCCCCGAGATCGGCGGCCGAGAACGGCGCGGGCAGGTACGGGTCCGTCCAGGGATTCCATGTGTCGGTGTCGATGCCGTTGAGGATGCCGGTCAACACCTGCTGCCGGTGGACCAGGAGCCCCTCGAGCCCCTCGCCGTACTCCGGGGTCCGGATCTCGCGCGCATAGGCCGGGCTGACCGTGGTCAGGGTATCTGCGAAGTTGATTCCGCCCTTGAGGAAACTGACCTGGTTCCAGAACTCCAGCCCGTCGATCGAGAGCAACTCCGAACCCAGGTCGAGCGCCGACAGCGTCTCGGCCGGGAACACCCCCTGGTAGGCGAGGTTGTGGATCGTGAAGAGCGATGGGATTCGCCGCCAGACCGGGTCCGCCGAGTAACGCGTTCGGAGCAGGACCGGCACCAGCCCGGTCTGCCAGTCGTGCGCATGCACGATCGACGGCGGTGATTCGAGCCCGACCGCGTACTCGAGTGCCGCCCGTGACAGGACCCCGAACCGGACCGCGTTGTCCGGATGGTCTTGCCCGCCCGCCCCGTAGAGGCCCTCGCGGTCATACAGCTCGTCACACTCGACGAGCACCACCCGCTCGCGGGGCCCGTGAGGGACCTCGACCAGTCCCACCTCGAACGCCCGCCCGCCCATTGTGAGCGGGAGACGGCGCCCTCCCCGACCGGCCGCGTCAACCACCCGATACCGCGGCATGACCATCGTCACCGCGTGGCCCAACCGGGCGAGCGCGGCAGCAAGCGCACCGGTGACATCTGCCAACCCTCCAGTCTTGGCATAGGGCTGTGCCTCGGAGGCCACCATCAGCACCGACAGGGCGGACGTCGGCGGCGCAGATGCGTCGGACATGACGAGCAGCGCTAAGTGGCCCGTATCATACGGCCGTATTTATGACACGGGCCACGGAAGGTGGGCTATTCGGCGGCCGAGGTGAGGAGCACGCTGGCCTGGGTCGACAGCCAGTTCACGAGCCGGCGCGCTTCGGCGAAGCGTCCGGAGTTCGATCTGGCGCCCAGCACCACGACCGACACCGCCCGCTCGTCGTCGAGCTGCACCAGTGTAGCGAGACAGTACCCGGCCAGGTCGATGTAGCCGGTCTTGCCGGCCATGACGTCCACGCGGCCGCCCAACAGTTTGTTGGTGCTCCGGATAGTCCGCGCTCGACGGCTCGTGCGAATCCGATACGAGCGCTTCCGCATGACCTGGGACACCTGCGGCCGTTCGCTCGCTTCGGCAATCAGGCGGGCCACCTCGTACGCCGACGACACATTCCCTTCGTCCAGCCCGGAGGGGTCCGTGAACCGCGTCTGCTGTAACCCGAGCTCGGCCGCCTCGGCGTTCATCCGTACGATGAATCGCTTTGTGCCCCACGGCGACACCCGTGCGAGCGCTCGTGCCGCCGCGTTGTCCGACGCCACCAGCGCCAGATGCACGAGGTCTCGAAGGGTGACCCGCTCGCCTCGACGCAGGTAGGTGGTTGACGCCCGGCGCACATCCCGTCGTGAAATGACGACCTGGCGGGACAGATCCGGCTGCTGCTCGAGAAAGAGCATCACCGTCATCACTTTCGTGATGCTCGCGATCGGACGCACATCGCGCGAGTTCCGCTCCCAGAGCGTCTCGCCGGTCACCGGGTCGAGGATGATGGCTGCCTGCGCGCGCACCCGCGGGACCGGAACACTGGGTACCCGCCGCGCTGCCGGCACCGCCCCGGCCGCCGGCGGCGTGACGCCCGCCGTCGCGTCGAGCACGGCCGCGCCGCTCGTCCTCGTGGCTCCCCTGCTGGTCGGGCGGTAGCCGGCGTCGATCCCGACAGACAGCGCCAGCCAGGTCAGAGCCGCTGCCGCGAAGCAGCCGAGCACCCCACCGCGCGCGGTCGATCGCTTACGCCCCGGGGCTCGGTCCCACACCATGTACACCGCCTGCGACACGCCGCTCGGTCTAGGCCGGCCCCCGCGGGAGCGTGTAGTGCGTGCGTGAACGGACGTTCAACTCGTCCTCCCGCCCCACAATCTCGACATCGAGACGCCGTGTCCGGAACGTCGGGTCGGGATTGCTGGTGTAGAAGCCGAGTATGTAGTAGTCGCTCGTCTCGGCGTCGATCTCGCGCAGAGCATTGCCGAAGTCGTTCCGGTTGACCACGGCCATGCCGCCGGTCAGCTCCGCCAGCATCCGCAGGCCGCTCTGGCTCTTGAAGATGAAGCTGTTCCACTCCGAGATGTCAAGACCTTTTACATCGATGTCGAAACCAGCGACGAGCCCGCGCGGATCGAAGGGATAAAACGAGGTATTAGCCCGGTTGGCCGCTCGTGCCAGCTCGGCCAGATCGATGGACAGGTCGCTGTCGGCGAACGCTGTCCCCCTTTGGTCTTGCAGCGCGAACGGGTCCATCATCGGGTTCGGGAGACCAGCGTACATATCGTTGAACTCAGCTTGGGTTATTTGCCCAGAGTCCAACGCCAGCTGGTTTTCGCGCCGGTCCGCAGCGAGTGCGCCGCTGAACATTCGTGCCTCAGGGAACGGATTGAAGTCGTATCCGTTGCTGATATAAATGAACACCTTCCGCCGGTTCGTCACCTGCTCGAGGTTGTGGAGGATCTGCCGCGCCGTCTTGAACGCCACATGCGCCCGAAACCGCAGTTCCTCGGGGCCGCCCGGACCGTTCTGCATTATGAGCGTCTCGTTGACGTTGAAGCCGTCGCCGATGATCTTGTCCATCGCTGCGTAGAGCAGATTCCGGTCGTAGGTCATGTCAATCGAGATCGATGACGGACCGGTGGAGATGATGCCGAAGAGGTCGCCTTCGTGGATCAGCGTATCGGCGATCTGCTTGAAGACCTGGCGCACCTTGGGCGTGGAGCTCGTGACCAGGTGTAGGTCGTCCACGAACAACACGAAGATGCGGCCTGCCGTGTTGTCGACCGGCCGCGTCGACGGCAGGATGATGCCCTCCCGCACCGGGGGAGGCAGCGACAGGTGGTTATATATGCGCCCACCATGGACCAGCACCACCGACACGATCTCCTGCTCCACCCCGTCCTCGAGGACGCGGAAATCGTCCTTCAAGAAATCGGGCGCGAAGACTCCGTCCCGATCCCGCACGATGACGTCGGTGGTCACCAGGGTGACACCTGCCCGGAATGACGGCTGTGGCGTCCCCCCTCCAATCTGTCCGACCGTCGTAGAAGGGGGCTCTGTCGGGGGTTGCGTCGATGTCTGCGCCAGCAGCAGCGCGGAGCAGGCCACGGCTAAGACGAGCGCAGCCGCACCGACAGCGCTGTGGCGTCTTGAACCTTCATCTCGCATGTCTCGCATTATAACAAAGCCCTCCTCAACAAGTTGGGCCGGCATCATCGACTAGGACAGCGCACGCGGACACAGGGTCGGTATCTAGTAGCCCAGTCAAGCATACCTTCAATTTCTGGCCGCCGACCGACCGGACCCTTCGCTCACTCGTCCCGAGAATCGACGTCCTCGCCCCGCGGAGGATGAGACGGTTCAACGGGGGTCGCGCCGGCCCGGTCCCGGTCGCCGACCGCGCTCGTCTCTCCCCCGGGGCCCTCCCGCCGCCGCCCCCGACGTGCCCCGCCTCGTCGGCGGCGCCGGCGTCCAAGCACCTTGCGTATGGCGCCGGTTGCCTCATCGAGCGACGCCAGACGTTCACGCGCCTCATCCACGCTGCGCCACGCGTCCGGGTCGAGCAACGCGGCCTGTGCCCGCAGATCCTCCAACCTGGCCGGGTCCCGAACCCGCTCGCTGATCCGGACCTGGATCTCGGCGTGTCGCGCCCGCAGCCGGGCCAACCCCTGTTCATCCGTCAAACTCAGCACTACGTGGGTCGGCCCGCGCTCCGCCGGACCGGCCGGCTCGTCGCCCGGGTCCGGATCATCCCAGGCCGCGATCGCCGGGGCGGGCGCCTCGATCGCCGACTCGGGGCCGGCAGGATCCGCCTGCGAGTCGACCGGCACCACCGGTGCGGGCGCCGCGACCTGCACGGTTGTCGCGGTCGAGTCGGTTGCCGGAGGGGCATTCGCCTCGCCCGTGCCGCGACCCTGGCGCCGCCGCTCGCGCCTATCCCGACCGTAGTCCGGTGGGGGCGGGGGTGGTTTGACCTTGAGGATCGTGCCCCAGTCGAATTTCAGGTCCGGGTTGCTCTCCTCGATGGCGCGGATCGCCACGGGGTCGAGTGCCAGGCGTCCGACCTTTACGTCGGGCGGTGTCCGAAACCAATACAGGACACGCAATTCTGGTTTCCCACCGCGCCGAAAGGTGTGGCACAGGTAGGTGCTCTCGTAGCCCCGCTTGTCGCGGGAGAACCGCAGAAAAGGCATCAGGTCGACACCGCTCGCCCGTTAGAGCCCGCGCAAGAATACCTTCACATTTCTGGCTGCCGATCCACCCCGCCTGGCGGCGTTGCTCGTTGGTCGAATACTGCCCGTATGCTCCCTCCTCGCGCCTTGCCAACCGGGCGCCTCAACACCCCACAACAGGAACTTATTCTTGCGCGGACCCTTAGCGCTGCTTCCGCACCCGGCGGGACGCGGCCGTCTTCTGTGTTCCGGCGGCTGGCGATCGCCTGCGCGCCTTCGAAGCCGATCTGGAGGCCGATGTGGTCGCGCGGGATGAGATCTTCCCGCCTGACGCAGCACGACGTGTGGCGCCCTTGACCGTCTTCTTGGTGGTCCGCCTGGTGGTACTGGTCGCCTTCGCGACCGCCTTCTTCGCGGCGGACCGACCGGACCGCGCGCCGGTCTTCCGCTTTGCGGTCTTGGCCGTGCGCCCGACGGTCTTGCCAGCACGCCTGGCGCTCGTAGTCGCCCGCTTGACGGTCTTGGGCGCGCGTTTCGCGGTCTTGCTCGTGCGCTTGACGGTCGTCGGCGAGCGCGTCGCCCGCTTGCCGCTCAGCGGTGTCGCGGTGACCGCCCTCTTCGCGGTCCTCGCACCCCGCTTGGCCCTTTTTGTCGTTTTCTTACCGGCCTTGGTCGCCCGCCTGCTGGCCGCGGCCCTCGACGCCGAACGATGTGTCATCGTTAACCGCATCTGGTCGCCGACCGCGTGATAGCTCCAGATCTCGGTAATCGCGATCCCGTATTGCTTACACAGGTGCAGGGCGATGTCTGTCGTGCCGGCTGGAACATACAGATAGAACGCACCCCGCACCTTCCCGAAGTCCACCCACTCGGCCATCGCTTCGAGGTGGTTGACCGATTCGGCCGTCTCGACCTCGACGATGCCATGCAGCCGCCGTGCTCCTGTGGTGCTGGTAAGCACCAGGTCCGGGTACACCAGGTTCGTGCCGGAGCGCACGCCGGTCCCCTCGCGTTCATCTTCGATATTGACCTCGACCAGATATCGCCGTCGCAGGCGGGTCTGAAGCAGCCGAATCATACGGTTGTGTTCGAACTGTTCTCGGATCGGCCGCAATAGGATCGGGCTCACAGAGGTCCCTCGGTCAAATGCCCCAACACCTGGCTGTCAGCACCCCTCTGCTTCCTCAGACAGGTACTCGCTGTTGGGTGTCTACACTAGCATGGATGACAAACGTCCGCGACGAGGCCGCTGCTTGACGTGACCGCCCTTCGCGCCCGACAATCACTTCGTCGCGTCGCCGGAGTTCCCATGAACCTTCAGTCTGCCCAGGCGATCCTGATCGTGGACGACGACCCCACCATCACCGACACCTTCTCGCGTCTGTTGCAGCTCGAAGCCTTCACGGTCTATGCCGCGCTCAGTCCGGAGGACGGCCTTGAAATCGCGGCCGATAAACAGCCGGATGCGATTATTCTGGAGCTCCGGATGCCGATCTTGAGCGGCCTGCAATTCCTCGAGCACCTACGCGAGACCCCGGCGCTGCGACATACCCCGGTAGCCATCGTGACCGGCGATTACTTCGTCGACGACGGCACCACGTCAAAGATCGCGGCGCTGGATGCGTCGGTTCTCTTCAAATCGATCTGGCTGGAAGATCTCCTGGCTCTCGCTAGGGGCTTGACCGCCGCCTAGCAGTCCGTGGTGGACGCCCCGCGTTGCACCGAGAGCCGTTGCAGGCAATGTCGCGTCCGGCCAGCGCACGGCGCGACGAGGAAAAACACCGGCAGTATGTGACCGAGGAGCAATCCGCCTTCGCCACAGCTTCGGCGAGACCTGGCCACAGCCCGGACATGTACGGGGGCGGCGGCTGGCGTTGCCAGCCGGGATGCGCCGGTCGCATGCAGCTGGACTTTCACCACGGGCTGTTAGGGTCCGGTCAAGAATACGTTCGCATTTGGGGCGTCGAGACGCTCGGCTGGCAAGGCGCGAGGAGGGAGCACACCGGCCGTATTCGACCGACGAGGAATGCCGCCAGACGGGATGGATCGGCGGCCAAGAATGTGAAGTTATTCTGGACCGGGCGCTTAGGAGAACACGCATGAACGACCGCTTTCTGCGAGCCTGCCGTCTCGAACCTGTCGATGCGACGCCGGTCTGGTTCATGCGGCAGGCCGGTCGCTACATGCCCGCCTACCGCGCGCTGCGCGAACGACACACCCTGCTCGAGATCTGCCGCCAGCCCGAGCTCGCCGCCGAGGTCACCCTGCAGCCGATCGATGCGATCGATGTGGACGCGGCCATCCTGTTCTCGGACCTGCTGCTCCCACTCGAACCGATGGGCATCCCGTTCGACTTCGTCAAAGGCGAAGGCCCGGTTATCGACCCGCCCCTGCGGTCGGTCGAGCAGATCGACCGTCTGCGTCGGTTCGAGCCTCGGGAATCCCTGGCCCACGTGCTCGACACGATTCGCCTGCTTCGAACCCGTCTTGCTGATCGGGTGCCGCTGATCGGCTTCGCCGGGGCGCCGTTCACGCTCGCCTCCTATGCCATCGAGGGCGGGCCGTCGAGCAACTACGCCCGCACCAAGGCGTTGATGTACGGCGAACCGGACGCCTGGCACCAGCTGGCCGATACCTTCGCCACCGTTGTCGCCGACTATCTGACCGCGCAGATTGAGGCAGGTGTCCAGGCGGTCCAGGTGTTCGACTCCTGGGTAGGGGCGCTCTCCCCACGGGACTACCGCGAGTTTGCGTTACCGCATACGCAGAAGATCTTCGAGACGTTGCGGCCGTTCGGCGTGCCGACGCTCCACTTTGGCACTGGCACGGCCACCCTGCTTCCCGCGATGCGAGAAGCAGGTGGCGACGTGATCGGCCTGGACTGGCGGATTCCCCTCGATACGGGTTGGGAGCTGGTGGGTGAAGACCGCGCGGTGCAGGGCAACCTCGACCCGACGCTATTGCTCGGTCCGGTCGAGCGCATGCTGCGCGGCGCCTACGACGTGCTGCAGCGGGCCCGGGGTCGCCCTGGGCACATCTTCAACCTGGGCCACGGCATTCTCCCGAGCACCGATCTGGAGCGCGTGCGGACCCTGGCCCAGTTCGTCCACCAGCAGACCGCGTGAACACGACCCCTCTTAGGGAGAACCGAAGCCGACTACGCGTCCGCAGCCCTCTTGGTCGTCCTGGCCGTCTTGGTCGTCTTAGCCGTCTTTGTAGCCTTGGCTGTCTTCTTTGCCGTGGACTTCGTGGCTGTCGACCCTGCGGTCTTCTTTGTCTTCGTCTTCCGCGCACGCGCCCGCGGACGCTTCGTCGGGGCCGGCTCGCTCGAGGCTACGATCTTGGCCAGACTCGTCTGGAATTTCCTGACCGTGTTGTCATCGAACTGAATCCGAGTGAAGGCATCCTCGACGGAAATCACGGACCCGTGCCCGTATGTCGGCTCGTGCACCCTGGACCCAACGTCGAAGCGTTTCATTTTCGACCGTTCCTCTCGATATCATGCTGCGGGAGCAGCGTGGGAAGGCACTGCAAGAGCCGGAAATCGAATATTATCAGAATGTTATGAGCATCGTCAAGGCGGCGAAGTGAGCCATCGCGGCACACTGACGCCGCCAAACTTCGCACCCAGATGCTACGTACACCGGCCTTGCAGCTGATCGGCGTGCCGCTTGACCTCGGTTCAGGGCGAGCGTTCGCAGCCTGGACCAGCGTGAGAAAGACCTCGTCCTCGCCGCGGGTGTCCACCTCTTTACGATGAGCGACATCGACCGCACCGGCCTCGCCCGGGTCACCCGTCGGGCCCTGGCGCTCATCCTCAGGGGGAAGCCGATCTGCACGTCTCGTTCGACCTCGATGTCTGCGACCCGGCGATTGCGCCTGCTGTGGGCACCCCCGTGCGCGGGGGGCTGAACTATCGCGAAGCGCACATGCTGATGGAACTGGTCGCCGACACCGGCCGTTTGCGGGCGCTGGACCTGGTCGAGGTCAACCCAGTTCTCGACACGCACAACATGACGGCACAGCTCGGTGTCGAGATGGCGCTCTCGGCGTTCGGTCAGCAGATCTTGTAAGGCAGTTCGGATGCTATAGTTTGACGCTGCGCGCGCGATCGGAAGTGCCTGGGATGTCATTGTGGAAGTCTGGCATGGTAATGGTGATCGGCCTGGTCGCTGTGGTCGGCTGTGCCGGTTCAGGCGACGACGCTCCCGCCTCCGACTCCGTGGCGGCCCCGATCGACCCGGCACCGGCGGGTGAAATGCTCGGCGGCGGTGCCCTGACACCGATCCATGACGGACAGGCGGGCAGCCCGCATGTGCGCGTCGAGTGGGGCGTCAGCGGCGCCAACATCTCGATCGCCTACGGCCGACCGTTCTTGAAAGGGCGGACCGTCGGCGACTCGGTCGAGCCGCTCGAGGGCCTGGTCTGGCGGCTCGGCGCCGATGAGGCCACCACCTTGACGACCGACCGTGACCTGATGCTGGGTGCTGCGCACGTTCCGGCCGGCGAGTACACACTGTGGGCCGTCTCGACCGGCGACGCCACCGAGCTGATCATCAGCTACGAAACCGGCCAGTGGGGCACTGAGTATGACGAGTCGCGTGACCTCGGGCGCACCCCGATGACGATTGGCACGCTCGACACCCCGGCCGAGCAGCTGATCCTACACATCGAAAACAGCGTGCTCCGGTTCGAATGGGGGGCGACGGTCGCCTCGGTCCCGATCATGGTGCACTAGGAGTAACGGCATGACCGACGGTGTGCAGGAGACGTCTAACCCGCTTCGCGAAGCTCGAGTGGGAGATCGCCGAGCTGCGGCGAAAGCTGACCCGTGTGTTCACCGTCCTCGGCATCTCGATCGTCACAAGGAGCCGTTTCTCCGGCTGATGATCTCGCTTGACGCCACCGAAGCGCAGGAGTCGGATATCTACGACCTGATGGGAGAAGTGGACGCTCGGCTCTCGCACGGCGAGGCGGCGATGGACCACCTCGAGTTCTGCGACCGCGTCCATAGGACGCTTCCCTGGTCATGAACCGCAGCATATCGCCGAGGCGATCGTGACCCGTCTGGCGCTTGGATGGCGGGTGGGATCAAGTTTATCAGCACCTCCGCCAGAGCGGCATGAACCTGCGCGACCTCCGCGAAGAGCGCGGCTTCTGAACCCGTCTGGGCCGCTAGCTCAGTGGTAGAGCACGTGACTTTTAATCACGGTGTCGATGGTTCGATCCCATCGCGGCCCACCATTTATGTCGATTGACCGACCAGCCGGGGCGAAGGCAACATCGGAGATCACATGCGGCTGCGAATACTGGCAGTAGGCCTCGTGCTTGTGACGGGGCCGGGTCAGGCTCAAGAGGTCGACCAGGAACCGAGCGTCGAGCTGCCAGCGGCACTCGCACGGGTGCTGACCGACTACGAGGCCGCGTGGCGTCGAGGTGATGCCGCCGGGCTCGCCAGGTTGTTCGTTGAGGATGGCTTCGTGCTCTCGCCACGCCTCCCACCGATCAGAGGACGCGGAAGGATCGAGGAACACTATGCCGGAGATGGCAGTACGCTCTTGCTGCGTGCGATCGCGTACGCCACCGAGGGCTCGGTCGGCTATGTCATCGGCGGCTACCGATATCGGAAGGGACCGGATGTTGGTACGTTCACCCTCACATTGCAGAGGGCGCCAGGCGGACGCTGGCTGATCGTCTCGGACATGGACAGCTCTGACCGTCCACGCGCCCGCTAGCGATCCAGCACGCCTCGGCCGATTCCCGCGGGAGGTCCGCGGCGCCTGAGTTGTTGGGCCCCGACTTTTTGGCCTATACTGACATGCGAGCGCCGTCGAAAATCCGCGGGTGTCACCTTCTGGGTGAACCCACGCCCCGCTCTATCCTGCGACGCGCCTCGTCTGCGTCCCCATCGTCCAGAGGCCCAGGATATGGCCCTTTCAAGGCTAAGACACGGGTTCGAATCCCGTTGGGGACGCCA
>DQNS01000030.1 GCA_015659035.1 Acidobacteriota bacterium
GAGGCGGAGCCTCGCCAGCCGCTCACGTGGAGCCGGCGACGGCCGCCTCATCCGGTAGCGTCAATCAGCAGGAGTCCCCAGACGAGCGGCAGGTACAGGAGGGTCGCCCTGAACAGCACACGGGCTCGGTCGGTGGATCGGTTGGCGGCGAACCGCGTTGCGAGGAAGAGCAGACCGGTCGTGAGAATCGTTGCACCGGCTGCGTAACCCAGCCCAGCCAGACCAAGCCACGCCGGCGTCAGGCTGACCGGCAACAGGAGGCCCGTGTAGACGAGCAGGTGCCGCGCGGTGCGGCGCCCGCTGGGGTCTGATATCGACAGCAGCGGCAGACCGGCCCGTGCGAAGTCGACGCGATACAGCCAGCTCAGAGCCAGGAAGTGCGGTAGCTGCCAGACGAAGGCGAGGGCGAACAGCGCCCAGGCATCGGCCGACAGCGGACCGGCGGCGGCCCAGCCGATGACCACCGGCAGGGCGCCAGGGACCGCGCCGACCAGCAGGGCCCAGTGGGTCCATCGCTTGGATGGCGTGTAGATGCCGGCGTAGCTCACGAGGGTGACGAATGCGACGACCGCCGCCGTCAGGTTCGCGCCGAACGCCAGCTGAGCCAGCCCCGCGACGGCGAGCAGCACCGCGACCCAGGTGGCTTCGGCGGGGTGCAACCGTCCGGCCGGTATCGGCCGGTCTCGCGTCCGGAGCATCCGTTCGTCGAGGTCGCGTTCGGCGATCTGGTTGAGGGCGGCGGCGCCACCCGCCACCAGCGCCGCGCCGACTGTCGTGTGTGCGAACACGACCGGGTCGAACCCCTCGACACGTCCGGCGAGATACCCGACCCCCGTCGTCACGACGACCAGCGAGTTCAGCCGTGGCTTGGTGAGCGCGACGAAATCGGCGAGGCGGTCGCGGGGCGCGGTGATGGCCACCGCACCGGTCTTCATACCGGCGCTCCGGGGGACGCCGGTTCGGTGGCGATCCCGGTCGGGCGGGCCCGGAGCGGGCCGACCTGCTGCACATCAGGAAAACGGTGTCGGTTGACACGCAACCCGAGGATGAGCGCCGTGCCGAGCACCATGGCACCGGTGGCTACGTGCGCTGTGTTGATCGCCGGGACGCGCCCGCTCAGCACCGTCCAGCCACCCAGCCCGATCTGTGTCAGCACCAGCAGAAGCAGCAGCCAGGCAGGCCGGAGCAGGTCGCGCCGCGTTGGGTGGTGCGCCAGCAGATGGCCGAGGGTTGCCAGGATCGCGAGCGCCGTCACCGCCGCACCCACCCGGTGCAGGAAGTGCACCGCGATCGCGAAGCTCCACTCCGGCGGCACCAGACGACCGAAGGCCAGCGGAAAATCGGGAATCGCGAGACCGGCGCCGGTGTGTCGCATCGTCGCGCCGATGAGGATCTGCGTGTAGACCAGCAGCGGGAGTCCCGTCGCGAGCGCGAGCAACGTCGAGTCGCGAATGACCGGTTCGTGGGTGTCGAGCGCGCCGCCGCGGTGCCACCCGGCCGATGTGAACAGCGCGAGGCAGACGGTCAGGCAGAAAAAGATCTGCGCCAGCCCGGCATGCGAGACCGAGATCGAGGTCGGCAGGAAGTAGAGCACGGTGATGCCGCCCAGCAGTCCCTGCAGGATGATGGCAGCCAGCGCGGCGACGCCGAGCTGGCGGATCCAGCGGCGCGGCTCGGTACGCCACAGCCAGACGGTCAACCCGAGGGTCAGCAGGCCGACGATCGAGGCGATCATCCGGTGCCCGTGCTCGTAGAAAATGCCACCCACCATCTTGGACAGCGGGAAGCTGAACATGAAGTAGCCGTAGGTGTTCGGCCAGTCAGGCACCGCCAGCCCGGAACCGGTGCTCGTCACCATGCCACCCGCGGCGATCAACAGGAGCGTGGCAGCGCAGACGAACCGGGCATACGGATGGAGCCAGGTCATGGGAAACCGGGCGAGATTGTGTAGGAAGACCGGACGCCGCACTTCCGAGCGGCGTCCGGCTCGTACCCGAGGGCTAGCGCAGCCGCGCTAGCCGAAGCTTTTCTCACGGTCCCGCTACGCGGGGAGACATCTGCGCGTGTCACGAAAACGTGTTTCAAACGCGCTGTCACCCTTACGGAGATGTCTACGGCGCGGTGAACGTGAACGAGACCTCGGCGGTCTGACCCGTCGTCACGGTGACGTTCTGGGTCTGGGTGCCGAGCGCCTCGTGCCACGCCTCGAGGAGGTAGTCGCCCGGCGGCAAGGTGCTGATGTCGAACATCCCGTCTTGAGCGGTCACCGCGAAGTAGGGGTGATCCAGCACGCCGACATAGGCGTTCATCCACCCGTGCACGTCGCACTTGAAGGGCACCATGATCTCGGGGTTGTCGAACGTCCGCTCGAACGTCATGCCCTGGAACGGCTGTCCCATGTTGAACTCGTCGTTCGCCGACGGGCTCGCATGGATGTTGTGCAGCGTCATGTCGCTGTTGGTGATGGTGAGCGTCTGACCCACGCGGATGCCGAACACATGCGGTGTGTAGCGGCAGCCCTGTTGGTCGATTGTCGCCATGCCGGTCGCCGCGGGGAAGCTCAGGCCCTCGAGCCCTTCCTTGACGTAGACGAACACATTGCCGAGGTGGCCGTTGGCGCCCACGAAGGTGCTCGACATCGTGTTGGTGGAGGTCATGGCGCACACGGGGTCCGAGTTCATCATGAACTCCTCGGCCGCCGGCAGCTCGCCATCGAGCATCACCATGCCGGAGACGTTACCGGCGGTCGCCGGGTCGAACGCCGGGGCTGCCGGCGCGGCCGGCGCGGGCGCGTCGCCGCCGCCGC